>CAZZUZ010000137.1:3797-7314 GCA_964657315.1 Vulcanimicrobiota bacterium | reverse complement strand
GAAAGCGTCGATGTCGTCGTACAGGCGGCCGCCCGGCCGCGAGAGACCGAGCACTGCCTGCAGCTCTTCGCCCGCCCGCTCGCGGTCGAATCCACCGGCAAGCGCGAGATCCGAAGCGCCGTCGATCGTCGCGCAGACCTCCCGGCCCATGCGGCCCAGAGCTCCCGCCACGGCGACCTTCAACTCCGGCCCGGCACCCGCCGGACCGCTACGATAGCCGATACCTACCTCGCAACTGGTGACTCCCGGAGATTTACGCTCCCGGGATGACTTTCTCGAGCGGGGCGTACTTGAGCATGACCATCTTCTCGCCGACGTTGGGGAACATGATCGTGAGCAAACCGTCGCCGCCGGCACCGGTTACGGCCGAGACGAGGCCTTCGCCCCACTTGGGATGACGGACGCGATCGCCCGGCTGCAGACCGAGTTCGATGCCCGCACCCGCGGTTTCGTGAATGGCAACTTCGCGCCAGCGGCCCCCCGCCGGGCGCGGCATCGGCGTGATGGTTCCGATCACTTCGACACTGGGCATCTCTTCGAGAAAACGCGATTTGGGATGCGCGAACGTATTGCCGTAGAGCGTGCGCCGCATCGCGTACGAGAGATACAGCCGGTCCATCGCGCGCGTCATACCGACATAGGCGAGACGGCGCTCTTCTTCGAGTTCGGTCATGTCGGTAAGCGCCCGCGTATGCGGGAAAACGCCGTCTTCGAGGCCCGTGAGAAATCCGATGGGGAACTCGAGGCCCTTCGCTCCGTGCATCGTCATGAGCGTGACGAACGACGTCGAAGGGTCTAGCGTATCGAGATCGCTCACGAGCGCGACGTTGGCGAGAAAGTCGTCGAGCGTGCCCGCGTTCTCTTGCGTTTCGAACTCTTTGGCCGTACCGATCAGCTCTTGCAGATTTTCGAGGCGCGTACGCGAGTCGGAGGTGTCTTCGCCTTGGAGTTCGCGGATGTAGCCCGACTCTTCCATGACGGCAACGAGCAGATCGCTGATCGAGAGATCGCCCGCGCGTTCGCGTAGCGACGTGATGAGGTCGGCGAAACGCTCGAGTTCCTTCTGTTTCTTGGGCACCGCGCGGCGCAGCATGTCTTTGTCAAAGACGGTCTGCCCGACGGATACGCCGGAGGCATTGGCGGCATCGACGAGCGATGCGAGCGTCTGCTGGCCGATCGAGCGGCGCGGCACGTTGACGATGCGACGGAACGCGACCGCATCGGACGGATTGACGATGTAGCGCAGATACGCCATCATGTCTTTGATTTCGGTGCGCGCGTAGAAACCGGTGCCGCCGACGACGCGATACGGGATGCCTTCGTTGAGGAAGCCTTCTTCGAACACCCGCGACTGCGCGTTCGTACGGTACATGACGAGGAAATCGCGATAGGCCGCGCCTTCACGTACGAGTTCCTTGATCTTCTCGATCACGTAACGCGCTTCGGCGCGTTCGGTCTCGGCGCCGTAGACGGTGACGGCTTCGCCGTCGCCGCGCTTGGTGAACAGCGTCTTGGACGCGCGGCCCTTGTTCTGCGAAACCAGTTCGTTCGCGGAGGTCAGGATCGCTTGCGTCGAGCGATAATTCTCTTCGAGTTTGAAGACTTTCGCGCCCGGAAAATCGGCTTCGAAGCGCAGGATGTTCTTGTAATCGCTGCCGCGCCACGAATAGATCGACTGATCGTCGTCGCCGACGACCGTGATGTTCTTGTGCTCTTCGGCGAGGATCGCGCAGAGTTTGTACTGCGCGAAGTTGACGTCCTGATATTCGTCGACGAGGATGTAGCGGAATTTATTCTGGTAACGCGTGCGCACGTCGAGATCCGCTTCGAGCAGCGCGATCGTCTTCGTGATCAGATCGTCGAAGTCGAGACCGTTGGATTCGCGTAGACGGCGTTCGTACTCGCGAAACACCGCAGCGATTTTTTCGGCGAAGAACGACGTATTTTTCGTTTCGTATTCTTCGGGCGACTGCAGCGCGTTCTTGGCCTTGCTGATCTCGTCGAGAGCGGCGCCCGGCGTGATCTGGCGCTCGTCCATGTCGAGGTCGTGCAACACGTCGCGAATGATCGACGATTGATCCGTCGAGTCCATGATCGCGAAGTTCGAGGCGATGCCGATCTTCTTGCCGTCGCGACGCAGCATGCGCACGCATGTGGCGTGGAAGGTGCCGACCCAGAGATCGCGCGCGGCATTGCCGACCATAACTTCGAGCCGCGTCTTCATCTCGCCGGCGGCTTTGTTGGTGAACGTTACCGCTAAAATGCGGTCGGGAAAGACGTTCTTCTCGTTGAGAAGGTAAGCGATCCGGTGGGTCAGGACTCTGGTCTTACCGCTGCCGGCTCCTGCGAAGATGAGAACCGGGCCGTCCGTCGTTTGGACGGCTTCACGTTGGACATCACTAAGAACGTCGGATTGGACAATCATCACCGGGCTTTGTTCGCCATCCGGCGTTATTTCGCCTCGGCGTTACGCGACCTTACGTTTTTGCGACGCGCGCGTCGGGTTCGAGTACCGCATTCGCGGCGACCGAAGCGTCGTGACCGATCACGGCGCCGAGGGTGACCCGGGCGCCTTCGCCGATGCGCACGTTGCTCGCGAGAATCGAGTCGCTGACATGCGCGCCCGCGCCGACGTCGACTCCGTCCCAAAGCACCGAATCGCGGACGTTTGCGCCCGCACCCACGTGCGAGTCGCGGCCGATCACGGCGTACGGTCCGACCGTAGCAGACGGGTCGATCGTCGCGCCCATTCCGACGAAAGCGGGGACGCGAACGTTGGCCGGCACGAGCGGTCCGGCATCGAGATAGAAGGCACCGCATTCTTGCGAAGGCGTGTCTTCGAGTTCGAGCTTCCGGTCCAGAACGTCGGTATGCGCTTGGAGATATTGGACCGGTCGGCCCACGTCCAGCCAATAATCTTCAGTCACGTACGAATACAATTTCCGGCCGGATGCGAGTAAAGTCGGAAAGGTCTCGCGTTCGATCGACACCGCGCGCCCGGCCGGAATCGCGTCGAGCACCGCGCGCTCGAGCAAATAGGTCCCGGCGTTGATTTCGTTTGTCGGCGCGTCTTCGCGCGGAGGCTTCTCAACGAAACGCTCGATGCGGCTTTCGCCGTCACGCTGGATGCAGCCGAACGCCGACGGGTCTTCCACTTTGATCGCGTGCAGGACGCCGAAGCCGCCGCGCTCTTTATGGAATGCGATCATCGACGCGAGGTCGAGGCTCGTGAGGATGTCGCCGTTGAGGACGAAGAACGTTCCCTTGATGCGGTCGGAGAGATTTTTGAGGGCGCCGGCCGTTCCCAGCGGCGACTCCTCGACGACGTAGCGTACGCGCATGCCGATCCGCGACCCGGTACCGAAATGATCCTCGATCGCTTTCGGCAGGTACCCTGCGGCGAGAATCACCTCGTCGACCCCCGCGGCCCGAAGACGTCCGAGCGTGCGCTCGAGAAATGGGACGTCGAAGAGCGGGACCATCGGCTTCGGGGTACCGAGCGTGAGGGGACGCAGCC
>CAZZUZ010000137.1:1200-3787 GCA_964657315.1 Vulcanimicrobiota bacterium | reverse complement strand
GTCCCCTCGCCTCCGACTAAAATGACAGCTTGCAACGAAACTCCGACTGCGGTAAGCGGGCGTGAAGGCGCATCGTTCGCGCAGACGGCCCGGAACGCTTGCGATGACCGGTCGAACGCGCGTTCGCCGCTCGGCGATCAGGCGCGCGCGACGGCATGCGGCACGAAATTCTTGACGCAAAAAACGGCCAGGACGTGCGTTCCCCCTTCGCTGCGCGGCATGAACTGCACGTTTCGTGTGAGCGCGTCGACGACAGAAAGCCCGCGGCCCGCATCGGCGTATGCGTCTACCGGTAGCCGCGGGTTGGGGACGAAGCCCGGTCCGTTGTCGAGCACGTGCAGGACGGGTTCGTCGACGGAGAGATCGATCGCGACCTCGACCCGAGACCCGGCATGCCGCGCGACGTTGCCGACGAGTTCGGAGAAGACGAGTTCGGCATCGGCCACTTCTCCCGGAGCGGCCCCGGCACTCGCGAGCAGTTCCGAAATCGAGCGGCGCACGCGCTGGGCTTCGAGCCCGTCGCTCGAGGCGAACGTCCAATGCGGAATGGCGAATTCGGATACTTGCGCGACGCGTACCGTCATCACCGCAACGTCGTCGCGCGCGCTGCCGAGGACCGCGTTGTAGATGGCCTCGGCCGGATTCGCCGATGTGTAGACGGCCTCGCTCGCGAGCGCCGCGTACAGACGGCGTTCGCCTTCGAAAACGTCGTGCGTCGCTTCGGTCAAGCCGTCGGTGTGCACGACGAGTAGCGCGTGCTCCGGCACGATGGCCCGCGCGTTGCCGCTGTAACCGTGATTGCGCAAGCCGAGCGGCAGTCCGCGTGCCCCGAGTTCTTCGATCGCGCCGCTCGCGTAACGCAGCAGCGGCGCCGGGTGACCGGCCGACGCGTACACGAATTCGTGCGTTAGCGGTTCGAGCACGCCGACGATCGCCGTCACGATGCGGCCCGGCTGCTCCGAGCGCAGCGCGCGATCGGCTGCGTCGAGCACCGCCGCGGGATCGGCGAGCACTTGCGCGGCCCCGCGAATGGCCTGCCGCACCGATGCCATCGTCACCGCCGCGTCGAGACCGCTGCCGATGACGTCTCCGACCGAGATCACGACGCGGCCGTCGAGTAGCCGAAATGCGTCATACCAGTCGCCCCCGACGAGATGCTCGCCGCCGGCCGGCACGTAGATGGCGTCGAAGTCGAGCCACGGTACGTCCGGAAACGCCTTCAGAAGCGCCGCGTGCTGGAAAGCGAGGGACGCCTGCTGCTGCGAAACGAGGCGTTCGTGCAAGAGCTGAGCCGCGACGTGACGGTCGTGTACGTCGGTCGCGCTGCCCGCGATGAGCGCGTCGCCGCTCTTGCGCGACGGCATCGGAACGCCGCGTACGAGATGCCAGCGATACGACGCTTCGTCGCCGCCGATCGGCCGCAGCCTTACTTCGAGTTCGTATGGAGCGCCGATCTCGACGCCGCGCGCGAATGCGTCGAGGTACGCGCCGTAATCGCCCGGCGCGACGATCAGCCGCCATACTTCGGCCGGCGCTGCGCTATCGGGCGCGAGTCCGGTGAAGGTATGCCAGCGCAAATTCGCCCACGCGACCGATCCGTCGGGCCGTTGCGTGAAGACGATGTTCGCGACCGTATCGGCCATCAACCGAAACTCGCTTTCGCGATTGGTGGAGGCCGTCGTCTCGAGCGCTAGGTTGAGGATACCGCCCGGGCCGTGCGGCGTTTCGATCGGCGAATAGCAGAACGTGAAATACGCGTCCTCGGCGTACCCGAAGCGCTGCACGACGAGCAGCTGATCTTCGACGTAGAACGGAACGCCCGTCGTAACGACTTCCCGCATCTTTTCTTCGATGTAGTCGCGAATCTCGAACCACGTATCGCCGACCGGCGTTCCGAGCGCGGCCGGATGGCGCGCGCCCAGGAGTGTGGCGAACCGGTCGTTGTAGATTTGAATGAGGTCGGAACCCCAATAAATGGCCGCCGGGAATGCCGAATTCAACGCGATCGAAACGGCGTGGTGCAGGGCCGGGGGCCACGATTCTCGCGCGCCGACGGACGTCTTCGTCCAGTCGAACGCACGAATTCTGGCCTCCATAGAGAGGTCCGTCGAGTTCATGCTTTTGCCGGTATGCATTCTCATGCGAACGCTGCCGGCCCCCCGCGCACGAAAAGACGCTTGCTTGCGAACGCCGTCGATCGTCGAAGGCGTTTGATAGCGGCAGTGTCGAAAGCGCAACCGGTTGGCGTCCTCATGGAAGCCGCGCATTCCCGAGTCGCCAAGCGGTAAGGCAATCGGCTCTGACCCGATCATTCGGTGGTTCGAATCCATCCTCGGGAAGTGGTGTAGAAAACGGCGTCGAGTTTCGGCTCGGCGCTTTTTCGCGTCTTTTTTCCACCGCTGTCGAGAGGATCGTTTCTAACCATAATCGAACATACGTTCGATGGCAAGGTGTCGTATCGATTGGGCGATCGTCGAAGCGTATCGCAAGAGCGGTCGTACCGTGGAAGAGTGTGCGAGCCGCTTCGGCTTTCACGTCGATGCATGGTACAAGGCGGCGAGCCGCGGAGTGGTCGAGCCGCCCGCTA
>CAZZUZ010000137.1:0-1190 GCA_964657315.1 Vulcanimicrobiota bacterium | reverse complement strand
GGTTGGGGGCACCGGCGGCCAGATAGGGCGAGGTGCTGTTGACCGACGTGTGCTGGCTGACCACGCCCAGACCGATGACCCCGAGGGCCAGCAGACCGGTGGCGGCCAGACCGAGCGGTCGAGCCGCCCGCTCCCGCGTTGCCGGTGTTTCGGTACGATTGGGCCGCAGTGCGCGAGTACTACGAACGCGGACATTCCTATCGTCAATGTCGAGAGAAGTTCGGGTTTGCGGCCGAATCCTGGAATCGCGCCGTTCGGCGCGGGGACATCGTCCCGCGTGCTCAAAGCCTTTCGATCGAGGAAATGATTCGGGAGGGGCGCGGCCGCAACGCGATCCGGCGCAAACTCATCGAATTGCAGAAAAATCGCTGCAGCAAATGTGGGTTGAGCGAATGGAACGGACAGCATCTCGCAATCCAGATCGATCATATCAACGGCATCTGCAACGATCATCGCCTCGAAAATTTGCGGTTGCTATGTCCGAATTGCCATAGCCAAACCGAAACGTTCAGTGGCCGGAATAAGGCGCGAAAGGCAATTGCAGCATCGAGCCGGTAATGGGATATCGCGGCCCTATCGTCTAGAGGCCTAGGACGTTGCCCTCTCACGGCAGTAACACGAGTTCGAATCTCGTTAGGGCTACCACGCAAACCCTTACCACGTAAGGGTTTTTGCTTTTTTATCGATCGTCTAGACGGAGATCGACTTCTACCTCGCCTCGCTCATCGAATCCGCGTACGGCGAACCTCCGAGGCATCCCACACGACGTTCGAGCGGCTTCCGAGCAGCCTCTCGGTCACGCTCGGCCGCTTCGAGTCAAGCTCTCGGCCGTCCGCGTGGCCCTCGGGGCTCGGTCTGCCTTCGAACGCCCCATTTCGGGCTCGAGTCACCGTCGACTAGCCTGGCGCTACGACACACGAATCCGACTTCCACTTGCCGGCCACGTTACCTTTGTGATACAAAGTTTAAAACTCTGCATCGCAAAGTAATTCGGCCGGCCGCAGATTCGAGGAGCGCCCGCATGAAGGTCCGCATCATTATTTGCTATTCCCCGCGCTACGTACGCGGTCTGCTGCGTGAGATCGCGGGCCTTCACAAATGGTGGCTCACGCAGGCGTCGATCGACATCGTCAAAGACACCGAACTCCTGGACCTCATGGAGCAGTCCGGCTGTATCGGTATTTTTCTCG
>CAZZUZ010000136.1:0-7321 GCA_964657315.1 Vulcanimicrobiota bacterium | reverse complement strand
AAGCTCGGCAATGAGCCCCTTGCGCATACCAAGCGAGGGCTCGATGCCATGGCCACGGTGGCGTCGAACGTCTCCGCGCAAGGCGCCAGGCTGCTTGTCATGCCCGAGCTATTTCTCACGGGTTACAACATCGGCGCGGCGGCCTTGGCGGGCGACTTCTTTGCGGGAGCGGCTTTCGCAGGAGACTTCTTCTTGCTACCGGCGACCGCATCGCGCAGACCTTTGCCCGCGGTGAACGCCGGCACCTTACGCGCGGCGATCATCAACTTCTCGCCGGTCTTCGGGTTGCGGCCTTCGCGCTTCTTGCGCTCGCGGACCACGAAGCTTCCGAAGGGGATGAGTTGGACCTTGTCGCCCTTGACCAGCGCGTTGCGGATTTCATCGAGAAACTGGTCGACGAGTTCGCCGACCACGCGCTTCGAGAGTTCCGTTTCAGATGCCAAGGCGTCGACGAGTTCGGCTTTTGTCAACGTTGAATCTCCAAAATAAAATCGAGTGCGATGCTATAACTTCGAGCATCGGTAACCGCTGGCTAATTGGCAGCCGGAGGTCGCCCTCCTGCCCGAAAACGCCGAGAAACTTAGAGTTTACGGGGCTTTGCGGCCAGCGCCCGAAGCGCGAGAACGTACGACTCGATTCCAAAGCCCGCGATCGAGCCCCGGCAGACCGCCGCGACCACGCTCGTCGCGCGAAAAGACTCGCGCGCGTGCACGTTGCTGAGGTGCACTTCCACCACCGGCAATTCGATCGCGGCGATCGCGTCGCGGATCGCGTACGCGTAATGCGTGTACGCTCCGGGATTGATCACGACGGCGTCGACCGTCCCGCGGGCCGCGTGCAGTTCGTCGACGATCGCGCCTTCGGAATTATGCTGGACGCAACGTACCGAAATTCCCAGCGTCCGCGCTTCGCGCGCGACGTATGCATCGAGTTCGGCGAGCGTGGTCGCGCCGTAAACCTCGGGTTCGCGCGTCCCCAGCAGATTGAGGTTGGGGCCGTGAATGACGAGCACGTTCACGCGCGCCGCGTTCGCGCAGGAAACGAAGTCGCCCTCGGAAACTGCGTTACGATGTCCGATCGGATTCTGACCGCGACTGCCCTCGACGGAAGCTTCTCGGTCGTCGCCGGCATCACGACGGCGCTCGTCCACGAAACGCAACGGCGGCACGACCTCGCGCCCACCGCGAGTGCCGCCGTCGGACGATTACTCACCGGCGCGGCGCTACTCGCGGCGAGCCTCAAAGGCCGCGAGAAGCTCACCTTGCAGATCGCGAGCGACGGTCCGATTCGCGGCGTCGTCGCGGACTCGCAACTCAACGGGCCGAGCGAAATCGGCGCGCGCGCGTATGCGAAAGTTCCGCTCGTCGATCTTCCGCTCAACGATCGCGGCAAATTCGACGTCGGCGGCGCGGTCGGTAAGGGCTATTTGCAGGTAACGCGTTCGTTCGAAGTCGGACAGCCGTACAACGGCATCGTCGAACTGCGCACGGGCGAAATCGGCGACGATCTCGCCGCCTACCTGATGGAATCCGAACAGATTCCGAGCGCGGTCGCACTCGGCGTGCTCGCGAATCCGACGGGTATCATCGCGGCGGGCGGCATCATCGCGCAAGTCTTACCGGGTTCGGACGAGCGCACGATCGCGGCGCTCGACGAGCGCGCGCGCGCCATGCGACCCGTTACCACGATGATCGACGGCGGCGCGAGCGTCGAAGACCTCATCGCCGCGATCGCGGGCGATCTCGAAGTGCGTTATACGCGCGAGTATTCGGTCGCCTTTACGTGCACGTGTTCGCTCGATCGCGTCGAGCGCGCGCTCATCGGGCTCGGCCGCGACGAACTGCGCAAGATCATGACGGAGCAGCCGACGACGGAGGCCGTCTGCGAATTCTGCAAGACGGCCTACGTGCTGGACAAAAACGACGTCGGCGCCCTCATCGAACGCCTAGAATCGCAAAACATCTAGGGCCGTTTAGACGCCCAGTCTCGGGCGGAACTCTTCTTCGATCGTGCCGCCGTTGTTCCAATATCGCCATCCGCATTCGCAACGGATCGCGGGGTCGTGCGGCTGCGGGTAGGCGTAGACGCGCGCGCAGCGCGAGCACTTCATCGCGGGCCCGTGCAAGGGCGCGCGAGCGGTGTAGGTGACCGGCGGCGGCGACGTGTGGTGCGTGTGCTTGGACATGTCTTACTTTCGTTAGTGCGGCAGCACGCGAACGAATTTTCGCGTGCCGACGGAGAGAACGAGTGATGCGTTGTGCGTCCAGGGCCCCTTGGGATCGGTGACGGCCGTACCGTCGATCTTTACCCCGCCCTGTTGAACGAGCCGCTCCGCCTCACGGCGGCTGGCGGCTAGACCCGTTCCGACGAGCGCATCCGATACGTTTCGCCAGTCCGGTAGCGCGGCGACTTCCCGAATATCCGTTGGAATCTCGCCGCGCTGCACGGTCGCTTCGAAGCGCTCGCGAGCGCCGCGGGCGGCCGTAACGTCATGATACTTTGCCGTGATCTCTTGCGCGAGGTCTTTTTTCGCAGTCATCGGGTGGACGCGGCCGTCGGCGATCCCGCGTTCGAGTTGCGCGACGGCGGCCGCCGGCCGGAACGCGGCCAAACTCGCGTAGCGCGCGATCATCGCATCGGGCAGGCTCATGAGCTTGCCGAACATATCGTTCGCGGGCTCCGCGAGGCCGACGTAATTGCCGCGCGACTTGCCCATCCGGATGACGCCGTCGAGGCCCTCGAGGATCGGCGTCGTCATGCAGATCTGCTTCGGCTGTCCCGCGTGCTGCTGATATTCGCGCGCGAGCAAGAAGTTGAAGAGCTGATCCGAGCCACCGAGTTCGACGTCGGCATGCATCGCGACGCTGTCGTACGCCTGCGCGATCGGATAGAGAAATTCGTGCAGCGCGATCGGCGTGCCCGAACCGTAACGCTCGGCGAAATCGTTACGCGCGAGCATCTGTGCGACCGTGGTCTTGCCCATGAGGCCGATCATGTCGGCGAGCGTCAGCGGCGCGAGCCACGTCGAATTGTACGCGATCTCGGTGCGTTCGAGATCGAGGACGAGGCCGGCTTGCGTGCGGTAATCGCGCATGTTGTTCGCGATGTCTTCGCTCGTGAGTGCCGGACGCGTGTCGTTGCGGCCCGTCGGATCGCCGATGAGCGCCGTGAAATCGCCGATCAGCAAGATCACGCGGTGACCGAATTCGACGAACTGCTGCATCTTGTGCAGCACGACGGCGTGGCCCAAATGCAAGAACGAGCCCGTCGGATCGATGCCGAATTTGACGGTGAGACGCGTTTTGCTCGCGATGCGCTCGGCGAGCTCGGCCGCAGTTTCGACGTGATCGCAGCCGGCGGTCAGGATTTCGGCTTGCTCTTTGGGGGTTGGGGACGACACGAAGTGCGCCCGTTCGCTCGCAAAATGTAGGGTACCCCCTCCTGTTGCAGCCGGACGGCCGCGTTTAGCATTGACGAAAACTCCCCGCTGCTTCCGTAGGCAGCTCCGTACTCGCTTTGAGGAGTCTTCTCGTGTTCAAACACATCGTTCTTTCTTGCGTCATCGCCGCGGCGCTCGCCGGTTGCAGCGGTGGCGGCAATCCGACGCCGGTCACGCCCGTCACGCCGTCTCCCGGTAGCGGGACCGCGACGCCGAGCGCGTCGCCCAGCGCCGTTGCGAGCGTTACGCCCAGCGCGACGCCGACCGTAGCGGCCCCGACGGCGACGCCCAGTGCCGGACCGTCGGCCACCGCGAGCGCGTCGGCCGCGCCGACCGCAATGCCCACCGCGACCGCGAGTTCGAGCGCGATCACGTCGAGCGTCAATCCGATCATCCTCACGAGCAACGTGCACTCGAGCGGATGCACCGTTTCCGCGCCGCAGTTCACGATCACCGAATCCGGCTATACGGGCGCGTTTACGGCCGTGAGCGGCAATACGTCCCTCGTCACGGTCTCGGGAGGCCCGACGACCTTCACCGCGACGCAAGAGACTGCGATGGACGTCCAGCTGGGCACGATGACGAACATCACGGTCAAGGACGCGAACAACAACCAGCTCGTCATCGCGGTGTACTTCAACGGGTACTGCCTGAACTAGATCCAAAGCGTAGGCCGATGCGGCTTTCCGAACGCGGCAAGACGATGCTCGCGCTCGGATCGTTGTCGGTCGCCGCGGTCGCGTTCGAAATCGCGCTGCTCGCAAGCGTGGAGCCGCTGCCGCCTTCGGGACCGGTAGCGGCTCTTTTGGACCGCGGCTTCGACGTCGCACGCGCGGGCGCGCACGGCACCCCGGGACTTCAAGTCGCGATCGTTCGCGACGGCAAAATCGTCTACGAATATGCGGGCGGGACGGCCGACACGGCGGCGCTCACGCGCGTTACCGAGCACACGCGCTTTCGCGCGGGCTCGATCACGAAGATGTTCACCGCGGTCTGTGCGATGCAGCTCGTCGACGCCGGGCGGCTCGACCTCGACGCGCCGGTCGCGACGTACTTTTCCGGTGCCCCGCACGCGCGTCGGATCGCCGTGCGGCAACTGCTCGCGCAGACATCGGGCCTGGCGAATTACACCGACCTCGCGTTCTCGACGGGCATCGTTTCGAGTCCGACGAGCGTCGACGGCATCCTCACGCCGATCGCGGCGCAGCCGCTCGACTTTGCACCCGGCAGCCGGTACGAATACAGCAATACGAATTTCGTCGTGCTCGGGCGTATCGTCGAGTTGCTCGACGGCCGGCCGCTCGCGCAGATCGCGCGCGAACGCATCCTCGTGCCGGCAGGCATGGCGGAGAGCTCGTTCTCGGGAGAAGTCGCGAGCTTCGCGGCGACGGGTTACGACGATGCGGCCGGAAGGAAAACGACACCACCGTTCGATCTTTCGTGGCTCTACGGCGGAGGCGATCTCGTCACGACCGCGAGCGACCTCGCGAGATTCGATATCGCGCTCATGAACGGGACGCTCGTCCGCGCATCCACGCTCGAGGCGATGACCGCGGCTTTGAACGATACGGGCGACGGGCGTCAGAAATACGGCCTCGGCTTCACACTCGCACCCTTCGGCTCGAGAGAACTCGTCGGCCATCACGGGGGCATCCCGGGCTTCGAATCCGACGACGAGATCGTCGTGAAATCGCACTTCGCGATCGCAGTCCTCGGCAACAGCGGAAGCTTCGCGACCTCGTCCGTCGATAACATGGCTCTCGCCGCGCTCTTCCCGATCGATTTCGCTTTAGCCGAAGCGGGCGCGATCCGCAGCGGTACCGCCGCGCGCGAGCGCCTCGACGACCAGACGGAACGTACGATTCGCGCGTTTCTGAGCGATGCGCCGGCATCCGCCGCCGAGCGCGCGGCGCTGGCAAAGCTGCCGTCCCCATCGGAACTCGACACGCTCGTGGTCGAAGACCATTCCATACTCGGCAAGAGCAGCGTCTACGTGCTGCGCGCGACCTACGGTGCGCGGCAATTCGATCTGGAATTCGTCTTCGACGAAGACGGCCGCGTACGGAACTTCGCGGTGCGCTAGTGCGTCATCGGGCGCAGGTAGCGCCGCACGTCGGCCTGCGAAGCGAACGGGATGGACGCGACCTTGCACGGCGCTTTGCTCTTGACCGACACGTTGGCGAAGGTGACGTCGATCGCGGCGACGGACACGAATTGGTTAGCCGTCTCGCCGACGCCGTTGGGTCCCGCCGGATCGACCGCGTGCACGGCATTGGGACCGTTGCCGGTTTGCCGCGATGCCGTGCGGGCGAAGCCGGTGACGTCGAGCAAACTGCCCGCGAGAACCGACTGCATACCCGCGTCCTGACACGCGACGACGAACGGCATGTGCACCCCGGCCTTACGCGCGGCGTACGCGCGGGTCAACGCCTCGATCTCCGCGTCCGGCTGATTCGCGATCGCGACGTTCGAGACGTAGACGTACGTCGACGGCAGTTTCAGCGAAACGTTGCCTGCCGTTTTCTCCCACGCGATTGCGTCGGTCGCGTCTGCGTCGACGACGTACGTGCCCGGTGCTACCGTCGCTTCATCGAATTGAACGAACGCCGTCACGGCATCGTAATTCGTCATCGTGATGCTCGACGCGGCGAACGGCGCCGAACTTTCCGGGATGGCGCGCACGGTCGTCGTCGACCCAATTCTGCGATAGGTGACGCGCAGCTTCGCGGGATCGACCGTGAACATCGGCATGTCGTGCGGACCCTGAAGCGACCAGGTAATCGACATCGTCCCGGGCTTCGTGCCGGCGTCGATCTCGATGCTGGCAGGAATCGGATCCGCAGCCCGGGCCGCCGAAGCATCGAAGAGGACGAGCAGTAGGCAGATACGTGACGTCAGATGCCGGATCGATCGCATCATCCAACCTTCGGTAGTTGCCCGCAGTTCCGGACCAATCGGCCGCTGCAGGTTTGTGGCGCTAGCAGACTTCAGCGGGCACCGGCGTTGCTCGACCTCGATGCGCACGCGAGCTACGCCAGTTCGAAGATCGTGACGCCGCTGCCGCCTTCGTTTGCGTTGCCGTAGCGAACGTCGCGGACGCCGTGGCGCGCCTTGAGCCAGTCTTGCAGACCGCGGCCGAGCAGGCCCGTGCCTTTCCCGTGGATGAGGCGCAACGGCGACATGCCGGCGAGGGCGGAATCGTCGATCCACTTGTCAACGATGGGCTCGGCTTCGACGAAACGCTTGCCGCGCACATCGATTTCCGTGCGCGCGACGGTCGCCGCTTCGAGTTGCGCCTTGCCGCCGTTATCCGCGCCCGCGCCGCCGTTGTCGGCATACGGGTCGTCGGCTTCGGGCCGATTCGCGCGCGGCTTGTTCCGTTGCTGCTGCGCGGGATGCGGCGCGGAGGTCCGGGCATTGCGTACGAAACGCACGTCCTTCTTCGCTACGACGGTCTTCATCGCGCCGATCGCGACCAGGATCGTATCGCCGTAGTCTTCCGCAACTTCACCGTCGCTGTTGAGCGAAGGTACGTGGACGCGGTCGCCCTTCGCGATCGTTTTGACGGCATTGCGATCGGCGGGCGTCTGCGAGGCCGAATGCGTGACGCCGAGTTCTCGCTGGATGCTCTCGATCGATCGTCCGAGCAGCGACGCCTGACCCGACGTGACTTTGCCGCGACCCGCGCGATCGGCGTTACGGCGTTCGAGTTCGGCCGTGAACTCGCGCAGCGCGCGGCTGAGGCATTCGTCGGCGGTTCGTGCGAGCGTCTTGCGCTCGCGGTCGAGCGCTTCGGCGCGCTCGCGCGCGGTGGCTTCGACACCGGCGATGTCCGCGCGCTCGCGGCGCAGCGCGTCGCGCTCCGCAGCCGCGTGCGAGCGG
>CAZZUZ010000135.1:0-7340 GCA_964657315.1 Vulcanimicrobiota bacterium | reverse complement strand
CTCGATGCGGGAATCCGCGCATGCCGCGTGCGCCATCACGGCGACGTCGCGCGGATCGAAGTTCCACTCGACGTCCTTCCCGCGCTCGTCGAGACCGGCAAGCGCGACGAGATCGTTCGCGGCGTGCGCGCCGCGGGATACCGCTACGTCGCGCTCGACCTCGGCGGGTACGTCAGCGGGAATTTGAACGCGACGTAATCAGCACGAAGGCCGCAGCTTGCGGCGATACTGCGCGGGCACGTTTGCGGGCGCGCGCTGCACCGGCCGGCGCAGCGTCTCACGCAGCTTCGAAAGCGAACCGAACGGCAGCACGCGATCGATCGTCGCCGCAACGACGTGCGCGTCGGACCGTACGACGTTCCACGGCGCGATCGCGCGCGCGAAATCGTCCGAGAGCAGATCGAGGCCGGACGAATACGGGGTCAGCGCCGGAACGCAGACCAGCATGTCGCTCGCGACGAACGCGGGGACGGTAGCGCTACCGCCGAGATGCAGACTCGGATGGAGGTGTCCGATGATCGTCCGTTCGCCGAGGATCGCGGCGCGGTCGCCGTGCACGAGCAGCCAGCCGTCCCGCCGCGCGCTCTCGACGGTCTCGCCGAGCACGTTGAAGGCGCGCGACCTGCCTTCGTGATTGCCGGCGACAAGCGTCACGCGGCACACGGTTCGCAGCAGGTCGAGCCCGTCGCGCACCGTGCGCATCGCGCCCTCGCTCATGTTCGACCCGTGTACGATGTCGCCAAGGAAGACGATCTCGCACGCGTTCATGCGTCTCGCGACCAATGCGAGCGTCGCGACGATCTCCGCCGTGCTCCACAGCGGCAACGCGCCGCCCACGACGTCTTCGTACGCGAGGTGCGCGTCGGCGACGAGTAACGCGCGCGATGCGACGAGCCATGCCAAACCCGGCGCGACGGCGACGACGCCGTCCGCGAGGGCGTGCGTTTCGGCTGCCGGTGCTGGACTTTTCAACAGAGCGCTTCAATCGGCGGATAGCCGTCGCCGTTCCTTGTGCGACGCACGACGATGACGCCTAACGCTTGAGCGCGCGCGGCGTGCGCCGTGCTTTGATCTTCGCGACGCGCGCGATTGTCGGATGCACCGGCGTATCGAGACCTTCGAACAGCGGCCCGGCCACAGCGGTCACCGGTGCCGGTGGAGTCGCGGACAACGGCTCGCCGTCGCTCTCACCCAGTAGCGCGAGCACGCGCTCGTGCAACGCCTCGACCATGTTCTTGCGATCGTCGATGACCACCGAATCGCCAAAGCTCGAGGTGACGATCCCGAAGGTAAACGGCGACGCTGCGGCCGGATGCAGCACGCGCGGTTCGCGCGGAAGCGCTTCGAGATAGGCGCGCGCGCTCGGCGCGTCGAGCAGGTCGTGCGTGACGTTGCGAATGGTCTCGCGCAGGAGCGGAAACGACGGATCGGCCTCGAGTAGGCGCTCGAAGATCTTGCCGCTGTTCCATTGCAGGCCGCTGCGTTTGAGCGTCCGGCCGCCCGCGCGCCGCAAGACGAGCAATCCCGTGTTCGCGACGTAGCGGAAATGCGTGCGCAGCAGGTTCGAGCCGCGCAGACCTTCGAGCAGATCGCGATCGATGTCCCGCGCGTGCAGCAGCGACGCCCACACGGCGTCAGGCAAGCTCTTGTTATAGGGCAGCGAGATCAGAAAACCGTTGTCGTCGGTCGTGATGTGCGTGTTGAGGCGGCTCTCCCGAAAGAGACGCGCACCGACGATGCGCGCGAGCGCCTCGTTCGTGCGGCGGCCCGCGCAGGTGTGGAACACGGCCGTTTGACGGCGATCCATCCGATAGAGTTCGACGAGCGCTTCGCCCGGCGGCGCGACCGCGGAGATGGCCATCTGTTGCGCGACGTAGCGCACCGCATGCCGCGCTTCGGCGCCCCCGATCTCGTAGCGATCCCCGAGCCACGCCAGCGCGGCATTCGTGCGATCCTCGCTCGCGAGGCGCTGCGCGATCTCGTAGCGGATGAACGCGATCTCGCGCGCGAGGACGTTCGGGATGCCCTTGATGTGCGAACTCCAGGCGGGCACGTTGGGGCGCGCGGCGTGCGGTTCGACCGTGACGCTGCCTCCGCGCACTTCCTTGACGCGATACGTTTTGCCGCCGAGTAGCATCACGTCGCCCTCTCGCAATTCCGATGCGAAATTCTCGGGCAGTTTTCCGATCGCGCTTCCGGACTTCGTCGAAACGTGGACTTGCGTTTCGTCCGGGATCGTACCGACGTTCTCGAAGAATGCGGAAAAGACTTCGCGGCCGAGGCCGAAGATCGCGATGCCGTCGGTTCCCAAGCGGCGCACGTGCGCTTCGTCGGGGCCCGCACCGCCGCCCGAGAGATAGGCGACGCACGCGCGCAGGTCCGCCTCGGGCAAATCGGCATAGGGCGCGGCGCGGCGTGCGGTCGCGAGCGCGTCTTCGATCGCGAATCTGCGGTCGTAGCAAACGCTCATCACGAGCCACTGCGCGAGCACGTCGAGCGGCGCGTGCGGGATCGCGACTTCCTCGATGATGCCTTCGCGAATACAACGCTTCGTCGCGGCCGCCTCGATGATGTCGTCGCGGTCTTGCGCGACGACGATGCCGTCGGCGATCGCGCCCGGGCGATGGCCCGCGCGTCCGACCCGTTGCAGCGTCGGCGTCATGCCGCGCGCCCCGCCCACCAGGCATACGCGATCGATATAACCGATGTCCACGCCGAGTTCGAGACTCGAGCTGCAGACGACCGTGTGCAGATCGCCCGCGCGCAGCTGCGCTTCGATACGGTGACGCACGCTGCGTTCGAGCGAGCTATGATGGATACCGATTTTGGCGTCCGTGCGCGGACGCGGGACGGAATCCGGACTCGCGATCGCGATCGAAGCATCGGCCGGATCGCCGTCGGTTCCGCCCGACTCTACGAGGGCCATCTCGTGCGCCACGCGCTCCGCCTGACTGCGCACGTTCGTGAAGACGAGCTGCGTGTGGACGTCCGCTCCGAGTTCGACGCAGCGTGCGGCGACGGTCGCGAGCGGCGCCATCGCGCCCGTGAACGGCGCGTCGACTTCGAGACGGATGGCACGCAGGCCGCGCTTGTCCACGATCTCGCAATCCCGGCCCACGCCCGAGACGAACGTCGCGACGCGTTCGAGCGGCGCGACCGTCGCGGAGAGCCCGACGCGCACGAGCGGCCGCGCGACGATGTGCTCGAGCGATTCGAGACACAGCGAGAGATACGAACCCCGCTTATTATTTGCTAGCGCGTGCACCTCGTCGATGATGACCGTCTCAACCGCCTTGAGGAACTTGCGATACGATTCCATAGCGAGCATGAGCGCGAGCGATTCGGGCGTCGTCATCAAGATGTGCGGCGGCCGCACCATCATCAAGCGGCGCTCTTCGGTCGGCGTATCGCTCGTACGGACGCCCGTGCGAACGTATGTCTCTCGAATGCGGCCGCGGCGCTTTTCGGCCCGTTCCGTGTTCGGACGTTCGAGCAGGCCCATCTGCTTGAGCGGCCGGCGGACGTTGTGTTCGACGTCGTACCCGAGCGCGCGTAGCGGCGAAATATAGAGCACGTACGGCCGCGGAAACAGTTCGTCGCGGTCGCGCAGATCGGCGAGCCTGCTCATCACGGGCAGAAACGCTGCGAGCGTCTTTCCGGTGCCGGTCGGCGAACAGATCAGCTGATTGCGGCGAGTCAGTCCCACCGGAATCGCTTCGAGCTGCGGCGGCGTGGGCACGCCCAAGTGCTCGTCGCACCAGGCGGCGACCACCGGGTGCAGCGACTCGAAAATGGGATCCACGACCGGCGTGCTTCGCGGGTCGAGGCCCGCTCCACTTCGCGCGGCGGGAGCGTTCGAGACGGGAGAGCAATTCAAGACGGGTGTCCGCCCGTCTCGCAGCCCTTCTCCGGAAATCGACTCAACAATACAACGATCGCTGGGTCGAACAGACGAAATCGGAGTACAACACGACCCCGCGTGCAGAAACCGTCGCCCAGCATCACATGTACTGGGATGCGATCGTTCGCGCGGTCGAGACCTCGGAATTCGAACAGTTGCTCGCGTTCTCGCGCCAAGCCGGAACCTTTCAGTCGGCGCAGGGTCTCGACATGGCCGACGCCATCGGCCGGACGATCGAAGCGACCAACATGATCGAAATCGCGCTGCTCGAAGCCAACGAAGGTCACGTGCCGCAGCTCGAGATCATCAACGAAATCGCCGAACTGCGCTCGATGATCGCGATGGCCGTCGCGGAAGGCTACAAAGCAGATCAAGACGCGCGCCGCGCGAAGAGCGAACCGCCGAGCACCGCGAAAGAACAACTGCGCGCGATTCTCTTGCGCGAAGGGGCGATGTACGAAGTCGCGACGCTCGCAGCCGGCGACGAAGTGCCGCCGCTCTACGATGCCGGCATGAAGTTCCACTTCGTCGATTACGGCAAACTGCGGCTCTACAATCTTCTGCCGAGTGGCCGCTGCATCACGATTTCGATCCTGAGTCCCGGCGACGTGTTCTTGCAGTGGCGCGCGGAATCGCAGAGCCTCGCGTGCCTGTGCGCGGAGGCGATGCAGCCCTCGCGCATCGTTTCGGCGAGCGAGAGCGAGATGACGCGGATCGTTTCCGCGCAGCCGACCGCGGCACTCGACGTGATCGCAAACTTCGCACGGCGGCTCACCGAGTCGCAAGTGCTCATCGAAGATCTGCTCAACAACAGCGTGAATTTACGACTCTATCGCACGCTGCAAGAGCTCGCCAAAGAATTCGGTAAGGCCGACGGATCGGCGACGATCATCGATTTCCCGCTGACTCATCAACGGCTGGCCGACATGATCGGTTCGAACCGCGTCACCGTGACTCGAAAGCTGCACGATCTGCAAGAGCGCGGGATCGTCGAGTCGCGCCGCAATTCGACGATCGTGCTCCTCGACTCGAGCGCCCTCGGCAAACTCGCGGAGAGCGGCGCCCAGAACTAGCCCCGGGGTGATAGTCGTCACGGACGCCCTTTCCCTAGGAGTGTAGTCTCGCAAAAAAAGCGCCCCGGGAGACCTACCGTGACGACATCGACAACTCTGAAGGCTCGCGCGATCCCGGCGGATCGTAAGACCGCCGAGGGCGCACTCTTCTCCAATCACACGATTTCGGAGACCGGGAAGCGCGTCAAATCCTACTTCGAAACCTCCGGTTTCTCGCGTTGGACGGCGATTTACGGCTCGGGCGAGATTCCGCCGATCTGGAAAGTCATTCGCGACGGGCACGGCAAGGCGCTCGAGACGGTGATCTCCTGGGTCGCGACCGCGCAGGGCCATACCGTGCTCGACGCCGGCTGCGGCACGGGCACGCTCTCGACGGCGCTCGCGAGCCACGGATTCGAAGTCGACGCGTTCGACGTGTCCGCGCCGATGATCCACTTCGCGAAGTACATCAATCACGGCCGCACCAAGGGTATTCCGCCGCGCTTCATGGTGGGCGACATTGCGGCGCTCGCGGGCGAACGGCAATACGACGTCGTGTGCTGCCTCGACGTGCTCTTCCATTATCCGCTCGAGGAAGTTTCGGCAATGCTCCGGCAGATCGCGGACCTCGCCTCGCACAAGGTCGTCGCGTCCTTCGCGATCCGTACGCCGATGAACGACTTCTGGATGGCCGTCGGCCAGCGGTTCCACAAGAAGAACCGCATGACGAAGCTCCACATGTTTACCTACGACGAAGTCGAGCAGATCATGTATCGCGCCGGCTTCAAGATGATGCGCAAACACCGCGTGAAGTTCTTCTTCTACGATTCGTTCGTGTTCGAAGCGGTCCGTCAGCGCAGATAGATGACCACCGCCTATTCCGCGACGGGTCCGAAGCCGAAGCAGGCGTTGCTGGCGCCGCGCCTCTACAAGACCGACATCAAGATCCTCAATTCGCTCTCGATCGACTGGTGCCGTGCCGAGTTCGAGGAGTTGCGCGCCGACTTCGAAGCCGATTACAACCGCGGGCATTTCAAGTGGGGCACCGAAGTCAACGACGTCGAGTACGCCGCGCTCTGGGAAGAATTCTACGAATTCCTCAATCGCAGTTCGATCGGCGAGTTCTCCGGCTGCCTGCTCTACAGCGACGTGCAGAAACGCCTCGACGACCCGACCCTGCGCTCGATCTACAAGTGCATGGGTCGCGACGAAGGGCGGCATTCTTCGTTTCTCAATTGGGTGATGCGCCACATGGGGCGCCCCTTCGATCTCGCGAATCTTCCGAAGCTCGCCGGGATGCAATACATGCATCCGAAGTGGATCTTCGTCACGACGTATCTCTCGGAGATCGTCGGCTTCTACCGCTATCAGAACATCAGCGACCACCTCAAGCTGCACCCCGAGTTCAACTTCCACCCGATCTTCGATTACTTCGATAATTGGTGTAAGGACGAACGCCGGCACAGCCGCTTCTTCGCGCTCATGATGCGTTCGCAGCCGCATTATTACCGCGGGCCGCTGAGCAAGCTCGGCGTCAAATTCTTCACGCTCGCGGTCTACATCACGATGTACCTGCGCGACGCGCAATCGAGCGTCTATTCGAAGCTCGGCATCGATTGGGAGAAGTACGACTTCAAGGTCATCGACGAGACCGAAGAGGCCGCGCACGGCGTGTGGGGCGTCGCGATCCGCACGAAGTCCGCATATTTCCGCTCGTGTCTGCGCAAGATGGCAGAGAATAACCGGCGCAACAAGCGCGGCCGCGATGCCACGGGCGCGCGCAAGCCGTTCGCCGTTGCGATGCGGTACGCGCGCTTCGGCAGCAACATCTTGCAATACGCGAAGCTGATGCTGCAGAAGCACGATTGGATTGAACCGTTGCCACGCTCGGAGTGGACGAAGACGTGCTCCGATCCCGGCGACGCGAGCGAACTCTATCTGCCGGGTTCGGTAGCCGTTACGTTGCGGCGCGAGGCCGTCGCGGTCTAGGTTCCCGGAATCGAGGGCGCCGGAACGTCCTTGATCGGCGCCCCGGCCGCGGTCGCAGCGTCTTGTTCGGCGCCCGTTGCGGTGTTCAGCGTACCGACGTCTTTCGGATCGAAATTACCGCCCTTGAGCTTGGCTCCGATCGTCGAGAACTGCGTCTGGAGCGCGGTCAGGCCGCCGTCGAGTTTCTGAAGGAGCGGACTGTTGCTCGTCTTCGCGATTTTATCGGCGACTCTGACTTCGTGAACGGCAAAGAGTAGCGCCACGCCGCCTTTGACGATGGTCGCCGTGCGGTGCGGCGCGCCGCTGTTGAACGATCCGGCTTGATACGGCTTGAGCACCCAGTGGTGAAAGCAGAAATACGCGACGCCGAGATGCGCCACGAAACGCGTCTTATCGAG
>CAZZUZ010000134.1:0-7344 GCA_964657315.1 Vulcanimicrobiota bacterium | reverse complement strand
GACTCATTTCCACGAACTCGTCGCGCTCGCGGAACGCTGGCCGCTGGTAGCAAATTATCACGTCACGGCCGTCGAAAACACCGCGCGCGGCGGCGTGCCCGTGTTCTCGCATCGCGTGCTCCCCGGCAGCACGTCGCGCTCGTTCGGCATCGAGGTCGCGCGCATGGCGGGTTTGCCCGCGGGCGTCGTTTCGCGCGCGCGAGAGATCGCGAGCGTGCTCGAGGGCAGGCCGACGCTCGAGGCGCAGGTGCCGCTACGAACCCGCCTCGCGGCACCGGAACGCCGCGAGGAGACGCAGCTTGCGCTCGATCTGTAGCATGGTGTGAGCGCTCCGTCGCTACCCGATCTCGTCGGCATCGCGATCGCGCTGCTGGCGGCCTCGCTCTTCGTCGCGGTTCTCGCGGAACGATTCCGCATCCCACCCGTCGTCGCGCTCTTGATAGTCGCGCTGCCCATCCGCTTGCCGTTCGTGCCGGCGAATTTCGCGCACGCGCTGCAATTCGTCTTCTTGCCCGCGCTCGTCTTCGAAGCGGCGTGGAATCTGGACGTCGCTTCGCTGCGCAGACGCGCGCTCGGCATCGCGCTGCTCGCGGGACCGGGCGTGGTGGCGTCGGCGTTCGCCGTCGCGGGCGGCTTGAGCGCGCTGCATCTGATGCGTTTTCTGCCCGCATTGCTGCTCGGTGCGATACTGTCGGCGACCGATCCGATCGCGGTGATTCCGATCTTCCGCGTGCTCGGGGTGCCCAAGGATCTCGCGACGATCGTGGAAGGCGAGTCGCTGTTCAACGACGGCGCGGCTTTCGTGATGTACGGTATCGTGCTGCAGGTCATGGTCGGCGCGGGCGCGGGCCTCACGCCGCTCTCTATCGGCTGGGAGGCGCTTGCGGTTTCGCTCGGGGGTGCCGCGATCGGCACGGCCGTCGCGCTCGCGATCGCGTATTTCTTGCGCCGCGCGATCAGCAGCGAATACGAGATCGTCGGCACGATCGTGGCCGCGTTCGGCGCCTATCTCATCGCCGATCATTTCCGCCTCTCCGGCATCTTCGCTGCGGTCGCGGCGGGCATCGCGATGCGCCTTTCGCCGCGTTTTCCACGCGCGGAAGCGGTCGAAGAAGTCGACCGTTTTTGGGGCGTGCTCGCGTTTCTCGCAAACGCGTTCGTCTTCGTGCTCATGGGGCTTCGCATCGAATTCACGCGCATCGCGCACGAGCCGGCGATCGTCTTCGCGGCGCTCGCGCTCTTGATCGCGACGCGCATCGTGCTGGCCTACGTCGTGCTTCCGGTTGCCGAACGCAGCATCGAACGCGGCTGGAAAAGCGTCGTCGCGTATTCGGGCATGCGCGGCGCGCTCTCGGTCGCGCTCGCCATCGGATTGCCCGACGCAGTCGCGATGCGCGCGCAGATCGTCGACGCCGTCTTCGGCGTCGTCGCGATCACGCTCGTCGTGCAAGGTCTGACCATCGGGCCGTTCGTGCGGCGTCTGCTCACGACCGAACGGTAAGCAGACAGAGTTCGCCAGCGTACGGACAATCGCGGGTGCAGAGGACTACCGTTGCGGGTATCCCTGGTAGGATCGAATCGAGATCGACTTGTCCGCTGTCCCGAACGATACGCCGGATCCATCCTTGTTCGAAGACGCCCGGTTCGGCGTCGATGCGAAGCTGCGTCTTCTCGAATGCGTCGCCGTGTACGCAAACGATGCGATACTCATCACGGAAGCGGAACCGGTTACGGACGACGGCCCGCGCATCGTGTACGTCAACGCGGCCTTCGAACGTATGACCGGCTTTACGATGGCGGAAGTGGCGGGCAAGACGCCCCGCATCCTGCACGGCCCGCTCACCTCGCCCGATGCGCGGCGCAGGATTCACAAGGCGCTCGTTGCGTGGGAGCCCGTGCAGGTCGAACTGCTGAACTACGACCGTGACGGCCGGACGTTTTGGGTCGAACTGAGCATCGTCCCGGTCGCGAACGACGAGGGCCGGTTCACCCATTGGATCTCGATCCAGCGCGACGTGACGATGCGACGTGCGGAGATGCTCGCGGACCACAGCGTCTTCGTCGAGCGGCAGAGCGCGAATCTCTCGCACGCGATCGCCGAGCGCAAGCGGATCGCCGAACGGCTGCAGTATGCGGACTCGCACGACGAACTCACGGGACTCTACAACCGGTCGCACTTCGTTTGGGCAATCGGAGAGGCGCAGACGCGCGTTTCCGACGGTGGCCGCAACGGCTTCGGCGTGATCTATTTCGATCTCGATCGCTTCAAACTCGTCAACGATAGCTCGGGGCATGCCGTAGGCGATTCGCTCCTCGTCGAGCTTACGCGCCGCGTGCGCGCGTGCCTGGGACCGTACGACCTGCTCGCCCGAATGGGCGGCGACGAGTTCGCGGTTCTCGTCGAGCCGCTCGCAGAACGGAAGGATCTCGCGAGGATCGCGACGTTCGTGCTCGACGCATTGCGCGAGCCGGTCGAGGTCGACGACCTCTCGATCGTGACGACCGGGAGTGCCGGCATCGTCACGAACGATTCGCGGTACGTGACGGCCGACGACATCTTGCGCAATGCCGACATCGCGATGTACCGGGCGAAACGTGCGGGCGGTGACCGCTTCGTGCTCTTCGACGAGGAAATGCACCGCGAAGCCCTCGCCTCGTTTCGGCTGCATCGCGACTTGCGCCGTGCGATCGAGAACGATGAATTCGTCGTCCACTTTCAGCCGATCGTGCGGCTCGAAACGGGAAAGGCCTTCGCCTTCGAAGCGCTCGTGCGCTGGGAGCACCCCGATCGTGTGCTCGTTCCGCCGCTGGAATTCATCGGCGCGGCGGAAGAGATGGGCGCGATCGTACCGATCGGCGCCGCCGTGATTCGCAAAGCGTGTTCGGTGTGGCGCGAGTTGTGCGACGCCGATCCCGAATTCGGCGACATGGGGCTCAGTCTCAACGTGTCCGCCGTGCAGCTTCGCGACGCCGCGTTCTACGACACCTTGATCTCGGCCATCGACACCAATGGATTGCAGCCTTCGAACGTGCAGATCGAATTGACCGAGAGCGTGCTGCTGGGCGAGCCCAAACGCACCGTAGATCTGCTCGAGCGCATCCGCAGCAGCGGCGTGACGATCGCGATCGACGATTTCGGCACCGGCTACAGCGCGCTGAGTTATCTCGAGCGCTTTCCCATCGACGTGCTCAAAATCGACCGGAGTTTCATCTCGCGCATGTCGCTCGGCGCGCGTAACCTCGACATCGTCAAAGCGATCGCCGATCTCGCGAACATCCTCAATATCGGCACCTGCGCCGAAGGCATCGAAACCGAGACCGAACGGCAGCAACTCCTGAGCATCGGATTGCGTAGCGGTCAGGGGTACCTGTTTGCGCGACCGATGCATGCGGCTTCGGTATCGAACTGGGCTGCCGCAAATCAAAAAACGTCGTAAACACTAGGGCGCACGAACGCTCCGTTCGACAGCGAACACATCTCGTTATCGCTGGGAAAATGTTTACAAAATTCCCAGCAGTTTGCGCAATCCGCTGTGAGAACGTAAAGCAACCATCCGGTGCAACACCTTGCCGTTGCGCCGGATGGCGAGAATACGAACGATGCGCTTCCTGCGTCAGTTTTGTTTGGTACCGAACAAAGACGGCTAGTCGATGCCGCTCGATGGATTGCGTTTGCTCGAAGCGGTTTCCGTCGCGTCCGCGGACGCGATCGTCGTCACCGATGCCGCGCCGTATTCCGAAGGCGGTCCGAAGATCGTCTACGTGAACCCCGCCTTCGAGCGGATGACGGGCTATGCCGCGGCCGACGTCGTCGGCTCGGAACCGCGCTTTCTCCAAGGGCCGTCGACCTCGGCCGAAACCCGCGCACGTTTGCATGCGGCGATCGCCGGTGGTGAGAGCGTTCGTGCCGAGGTCCTCAATTATACGCGCGACGGCCGCGAATTTTGGGCCGATCTCAGCATCGTGCCGATTCGCGACGAATCGGGCAGCATCACGAATTGGTGTTCGATCCAGCGCGACGTCACCGAGCGTCGCAAACTCGTCTACGACCGCGACGATCTCACGGGCCTGCACGGCCGTGCGTTTTTCAACGGCCGGCTAGCCGAGGCGTTCGTCCGAGCGAAGTCGGCTGTGGGCGCGAGGTTCGCCGTGCTCTACCTCGATCTCGACCGCTTCAAGCTCGTCAACGACAGTCTCGGTCACCGCGTTGGCGACAAGTTGTTACGTGCCGTCGCCGCACGGCTTCGAGCCTGCACGGCCGCAGGCGACGTCCTCGCACGCATGGGCGGCGACGAATTCGCGGTACTCGTCGAGCAGATCCCGGACGGCGCGAGCGCCCTCGATCTCGCGCAGCGGATTCTCGAAATGCTTCGCGAGCCGATCGAGATCGGAGTCCTTTCGATCGTCACGAACTGCAGCATCGGCGTCGTCTCGGGCGCCTCGAGCGAAGCGTCGCCCGAAAACGTTCTGCGCGACGCCGACATCGCGATGTATCGGGCCAAGAAGCTCGGCGGCGACACCTACGCGCTCTTCGATGAGACGATGCACCGCGAGGCTCTCGCCACATTTCGTCTCCATCGGGATCTCGGGCAAGCGATCGCACACGACGAATTCGTCGTTCACTATCAGCCGCTCGTGGCCCTGAGTACGGGCAAAACGTTCGGGTTCGAAGCGCTCGTGCGTTGGATGCATCCGCGTCGTGGAATGGTCTCGCCGCTCGAGTTCGTGGACGTCGCGGAGGAGATGGGCGCGATCGTGCCCATCGGCAAAGCGGTACTGCGCAAAGCGTGCGCCGCGTGGGTTTCGTGGCGTGAAGCGTTCCCGGACGCGCCGCCGCTCAAGCTCAACGTCAACGTCTCGAGCGTGCAGCTACGCGATGCCAACTTCATCGACACGCTCGAAGAAGCGATCGCCGATTTCGGCCTGCCGCCGCAGACGCTGCAGATCGAAGTAACGGAAAGCGTCTTGATCGGCGATGCCAAACGGACTCGCGCGATGCTCGAAACCATTCGCGCCTCGGGGATAACGGTCGCGATCGACGATTTCGGTACCGGATATAGTTCGCTTGCGTATCTCGAGCGATTTCCGATCGACGTGATCAAGGTCGATCGGAGCTTCGTCTCGCGGATCACCGCGGGTCAACGCAACATCGAGATCCTGCGCACGATCGCCGACCTCGCGCGAACGCTCGGCATCGATATCCTGGCCGAAGGCGTCGAAACGCAAGTCGAGCGCGCCGTGCTTCTGGGCATCGGCTTCAAGACCGCTCAAGGCTACGCGTTTGCGAAACCGATGGGCGAGGACAGCGTCGTTGGGTGGCTGCGGGCGACGGACTTCGGACGCCGGTGAACGGCGGTTACCGGCGAATGTAGCCGCCCGGTCCGAATTCGATTCCACCCGTTGCGACGGCGAAGCCCATCATCGCTTCGGCCGCAGCCATGAGGCGGCGCTCGCGCCGTTCTTCGTTGGCAGCTTCTTGCCGCTCGTTGCGTTCTTCATTGAATCGTACGCGCTCGGCGGCTTGCGGATCGAGCCTTTGCGCTTTGGCGAGATCGAACGTCGCCTGTTCTTCATCGTGCCGCCGTTCGTCGATCATCCATCGGGCCGCATACGCCTGTCCGTACGTCGGCGCGGCCGCGATCGCGTTCGTGAGATCGTCGTATGATTTCTCGAGCTCGCTTTGGACGTACTTGCGCAGGCCGAACGCGCTTTTTCCGCGCACGTGGGCGGCGATGAGCCCCTGTCGTGTTTCGGCGCGCAGCAAGAGAAAGACGGGGTTTTGCGGTGCCGCGCCGGTCGCGGCGTCGGCATCGCGGTACGCGGCTTCGCCGGCACGCGCCGCGACGCCGGGATCGCCCGTGGATTTGCGAATTGCGAGCTCGGCGATGATGTGGTGGAACAGCGCATCCGTTCCGGCCGGCTCCGCACCTATGGCCATTTCATAATCGGCCGCAGCGCGCACGCAGTTGCCGGCTGCGAGATCGGCATCGCCCGCGGCGATCGCGCGATGCGCGTCGACGTCCGAGCCGGCATCGGATTCGTGCGGGACGCACTCGACCGCGTCGATGAGATCGGCGATGCGGACGGCGTTGGGATCCAAGGGCTTGGCCGGCACCGCGCCGTTGGAACCGAACGCCGCCGTGGCTGCGAGCGCGAGTGCGAACGTGCACCCGCCCGCCGTGCCGATGAATAGTCGTTGCGCTGTCGTCATGTCGTGCTCGTTTCCGGGCGAAGGCCCGATCGGAGGGTAGCGTCGCACGGCATTCGTCGATCGCCGCCCGCAGCTCCGCTCGTAGAGCGAGGAAGACCGGCTTCTTCGCAGCCGAGCCGGTCCGATCTACTCATGCGTGCGTCGGCGCGCGAACGATACGGCCGATAGGAGGTATGCGAGGTGCACGGTCGAGATGATGAAGCCGTACGCGTCGCCGCTCAATTCGCCGTCGAAGCGTTTTGCGAGCGACGCCGCGACGGGCTGGCCG
This sequence comes from Vulcanimicrobiota bacterium, assembly GCA_964657315.1. Taxonomy (GTDB): domain Bacteria; phylum Vulcanimicrobiota; class Vulcanimicrobiia; order Vulcanimicrobiales; family Vulcanimicrobiaceae; genus CAZZUZ01. Next base: position 865 of record CAZZUZ010000134.1, on the reverse strand, counting down.
ATCGCGAATGCCGCACACGACGACGCGATTTGCCGCTTGCCGCCGGCAGCGCCGGCGATCAGAACGGCGCAGAGCTGCGCGTTGATGAGTGAGGCTTTCGGCGCTCGAGCGAAGGCGGCGGCGGCGGTCCCTTCGCTTTGCGGACGTACGCGGCGTGCCGCGGTCAGTGCCGCCAATCGTGCGACGGTCTCGGCCAAGGTCAGCGTGAGCGGCCACGTACGCGGATCGCAGTCGGTGAGTGCCGCGTTAGCCGCGAGCGCGTGCAGGATGCCGCCGGCGAGCGCGTACGTTCCGTGTCGCGGATCGCGTAGAATCTCACGGCGCCGTTCGCCGTCGACCGATGCGAACGCCGCATCGCAAACGTCGAGGAAGCCGTCGAGGTGCAACGCGCCGGTGAGTGCGATCGGGGCAGCGTACGCGACGGCTGCGGCCACGCGCCGCGGAAGAACGAAGCTCGATGCGTATGCGAACGAGCCGGCGGTCAGTCCGACGCACGCGCCTACGAGCGGAAGCAGCGCGATATCGTCCGGCTTCGGCGGCCCGTCGATCGCGGCACCGGCAGGGACGATCGTGAAGTAGCCGAGCGCGCGAATGAAGCTACGGATGAGCGCCATGCGGATGCAGATGCTCGACGAGCCACGCGAGGCCCTCGACATAGCGCGGCCCGGGCCGCAGTAAGATGTCGGGGTCTTCGAGTACGTACGCGCGGCCGTCGCGCACCGCGCGCAGGGAGCGCCACGGCTCGCTATCGCGCACGCCCTCGAGGCCGCCGCGCGGGTCGGCGACGATGACGTCGGGCTGCTCGGCGAGCAGCGCCTCCGCGCTCAGTCGCGCGTAGGGTTCCGCAATGCCGCTCGCGTTCGAT
>CAZZUZ010000133.1:0-7432 GCA_964657315.1 Vulcanimicrobiota bacterium | reverse complement strand
GACGGCATCACGCAGATCGTCTTCGATCCCGAGAACAAAGCGACGTTCGATCTCTCGCAGACGCTGCGCAACGAAGACGTCATCGACGTGCGCGGCCTCGTGCGCGCGCGGCCCGAAGGCACGGAAAACGTCAAACTCTCGACGGGTGCGGTCGAACTCGCGGTCAGCGAACTCTTCGTCATCAACCGTTCGCTCGTGCCGCCGTTCCCGGTCAACGGCGACGGCGACGTCGACGAATCGACGCGCTTGAAGTACCGCTACCTCGACCTGCGCCGGCCGCGCCTGCAGCGCAACTTGACGGTCAGGCACAAGTTGGTCAAGGCGATGCGCGACTTCTTCGACGAGCGCGACTTCCTCGAAATAGAAACGCCGATCCTCATCAAGTCGACGCCCGAAGGCGCGCGCGACTACCTCGTGCCAAGCCGCGTGCATCGCGGGACGTTCTACGCGCTGCCGCAGTCGCCGCAACTGCTCAAGCAAATTCTCATGATCGGCGGCCTCGGCCGCTACATGCAGATCGCGCGCTGCTTCCGCGACGAAGATCCGCGCGCGGACCGGCAGCCCGAGTTCACGCAACTCGACGTCGAGATGTCGTTCGTCGATCAAGAAGACGTCATCGCGATCATGGAAGACTGCATCGCGTACGTCTGGGAAAAGGCCCTCGGCGAGGAAATCCCTCGGCCCATTCCGCGCCTGACCTACGGCGAAGCCCTGACGCGCTTCGGTTCCGACAAGCCCGATCTGCGTTTCGGCCTCGAACTCAAAGACGTCGGCGAAGCGTTCGCATCGACGTCGATCGGCTTTCTCGCCCCGTTCGCAGGCAAACCCGGCACGCGCATCGCCGCGCTGCGCTACCCCGACGGTGCGAAGCTCTCGCGCCGCGACTTCGACGCACTCACCGAACTCGCCAAATCGCACGGCGCGTCCGGGCTGGTCTGGCTTTCGTTCGACGACACGTACGCCGCCGGATCGAACGCCTGGAAATCGTCGATCGCGAAACTGCTCGACGATGCGCTCGTTGCCGATCTCTTCACACGCGCCGAAGCGGTTGCGGGCGACGCTATTCTGCTCGTGGCGGGCCCGAGCGCGCTCGCGAGCGACGTTGCGGGCAAATTGCGCCTCCACGTCGGCGATCGAAAGAATCTTCGCGATTTCGCGCAGTTCGCGTTCTGCTGGGTTCTCGGCTTTCCGCTCTTCGAGAAGGACGCGGAAACGGGCGAGATCTTTCCGACGCACCACCCGTTTACCGCACCGCTCGCCGGCCAAGAGGCGCTCCTCGAAACCGATCCGCTCTCGATGGTCGCGCAGCATTACGATCTCTGCCTCAACGGCTTCGAGCTCGGTAGCGGCTCGATCCGCATTCACGATCCCGAGTATCAGCATAAAATCTTCTCGAGCGTCTTTCACATGAGCGACGAGACGATCGCCGACCGCTTCGGCTTCTTCACCGAAGCGCTCAAGTACGGTGCGCCCCCGCACGGCGGCATGGCCTGGGGTCTCGATCGCGTCGCGATGCTCGCGTGCGGCGAGACGTCGATCCGCGACGTCATCGCGTTCCCGAAAAACCAGATGGCGCGCGATCTCATGATGGACGCTCCATCCGCAGTGCCTCCGGAGAATCTCCGCGACCTCGGCCTGACGATGACCAAGCCTTCACCGCCCGCAGGCTAGCATGCTATTGCGGTGAGCGAGGCGGAAGCTCGGTGGTCGATCGCTTAGTCGCGTGACGTAGATACGTGCCATAAAGATCGCGCGCGCTCTTCGGGAGCGTGCGGTAGTAGTACGCCGCCGCGATCATCGTCATGTCGTTCGACCGTACGACGTCGCGGCGTTCGCGAGCGAATGCGGCGATTGCCCGAGTCACCGGCTTCTCGCTGCCGTCGCAGGCGATCAATCCGCACGCGGCTTCGTGCCGGCTATCGCGGAGCACGGCGTCGTCGAGCACGCCTGCGGCGTAATCGGCCCATGCGTACCAATAGGCACCGAGCCGGCCGTCGGCGTGCAATCGTTCGAGCACGGCCGTCGCGAACGCGGCAATTTCGTCGTCGGACGCGCACGGATACGGCGTGAAGACCGTGTCGTCCGGCGAGATCGTCATGAGCGGTGGCTCGCCGGGCTGCGCGAAGCGTTCGAACGGCGAAAACCTCCCGGGCGCGCACGCCGGCAAGCCGAACGCCGAAACGAACACCGGCTGAAACGAGAACGACGCGGTCGCGTTAGCAAGAAATGGTGTTGCTTCGGCATCGAGACGGTTGCGTCCGAACGGATTTTCGACGTTGAGACCGCCGATCGACGCGTATGCGAACGGCGTGCTGAAGAGTCCGAGCCGCACGTCGCGATCCTGCGCGAGATCGTCGAACGAAGCGGTCGCGGTCACGGGCGTTCGCGCCGTTTCGCGTAGCGCTTTCGCGATCGCCGCGCTCCACGCGGCCATCTCGCGCTCGCCCGCGGGTTCGCTCGAATGTTCGCCCGTGGCGAGCTTTGCATGCACCGGCTCGCGCACGCGCGAGAACGCGTTGCCGATATCCCATGCGCGGATCGCCGGGTGCCCGCCGAATCGTTCGCCGAGCGTACGCGCGAGCAGCAATTGCGGCTCGCGCAACGCCGTACCGTAGATGTCCGCGGCGCCGTGCGATGAGACGGTCGTGCCCGTGATCGTCGGAAAGCGGCTCGTGCGCTTGCGATCGAGCGCCCAAGCCGGCAGATAGTTCGCGCCGGTCGTATGGCCGCAGTAGAGCGCGGGTACCGTGCGCAGCCCGGCATCGCGTGCGAGCGAAAGTAGCGTCGCGAGCCGTTCGAGCATCGCGGCGTCGATATGGTCCGGCTCCGGCTGGAAAACGTCCCATCGCACGAAGAAGCGCAGGCCGTCGAAGCCGAGTTCGGCCATGCGAGCGAAATCTTCTGCGATTTCTCCGGCGTCGAACGACGACCACATTGCGGGTCCGCTCGAACGCGGCCAATAGTTGACGCCGACCGAGAACTGCAAAATGCCGTCGCTGCCTCCGTGTGCGATGCGCTTACCCATTGCGGGTACGAAGTGCGAATGCAGCAACAGATCGTGGTCGAGCACGTCACCTACCCATGCCTCGACGGCTTCGCCATGAAGGCGCGCGTCTCGCGGCCGAACGACGGCGGTCCTCATCCCGGTATGGTGATGACGTTCGAAGCCACGGGGCTGCACGTGGAAATGCAGCGGCTCGCCGACGAGACCGCGGCGGCGGGCTACGTCGTGATCGCGCCCGATCTCTACGCGCGCGGAAATGCGGTGCTCTGCTTCGCCCGGCTCATGCAAGATCTCAAAGCGGAAAAGGGCCGTGGTGTCGACGATCTCCTCGCCGCACGGACGTGGCTGCGCGCGCAGCCGTTCGTCGACCCCGAGCGCATCGCGACGATGGGCTTTTGCCTAGGCGGCGGCTTCGCGCTCGTCCTCGCGAAAACGGGGCTCTTCAAAGTCGCGGCCGACTTCTACGGCGAGCCGCCTCAAGCACTCGACGGCGCGTGCCCCGTCGTGGCGAGCTATGGCGGACGTGACGAGGTGATGACGCCGCACGTTCCGGCGTTGGAAGCGGAACTGCAACGCCTCGCGATTCCGAACGACGTCAAAGTGTATCCCGCTGCAGGTCATAGCTTCATGAATACGCAGCCGAACGCGCTGATGGGTCTGCTTCTCAAGAATTTGCCGGTGCACGGCGAGTACGATCCGCAAGCCGCAGGCGACGCGATGAACCGCATGCTCGCGTTTCTCGAAAAGTACGTGTAACCCGCCGCAAAAAACGAGAGCCCCGCATCGCTGCGAGGCTCTCGTTGTTTATGACCGTAGCGTTCTAGAAGTGGAGTCCCAGACCGACGAACGGCGATGAGACCGTCGTGTCGTCCGCGGCATTGGCTTTGCCGTGGAAGGCGTTACCGGAGTAACCGAGGTCGAGATAGAGCGGCGACTTGCCGAGGTCGATCGCCGCGCCGACATCGTACTTGAGGACGCTGTAGCTCAGCGGAATCGTCGCGCCGGCGAGCGGTCCGAGGTAGGCCGAATTCGGGTACGTGTAGTTGCCGCTCACGTTCGGGTAGTACCACACGCTGCCGTAGACCGAGAATGGCTGCTCGAAATCCGGCAGCTTATCGAGGCCTGCGCCGATGCCCGAGAGATTCGGAATGCCGAGGTAGCTGTAGTGCTGGAAGAATCCGCCGACCGAGAGGTATACGCGCGGATCGAACAGTTTGACGCCCAGGCCCACCGTGGCTTGATCTTCGCGAGCGGTGAACCCGGGGACGTACGCTTGGCCGAGACCGTTGTACGCTTCGAGCCCCGGTGCACCGAAGACGTTGACGCAACCGGGATCGGTCGACGGGCACGCGCCGGTCTGGAAGGCGACGGCGCCGACGACCGTGTTGCACGACTGGTCACCCGGCGTACAGCCGAGATTCGGCAGATTCGCGAAGTGATCGAACTGCGTGTGGCGATAGGTGCCCTGCAGCAACATCGTCTGACCGACGAGCGGGAATTCGACGCCGGCCTTGGCTTCGAACGAGTCGTTGCCGTCGTTGCCCGGGCTGATCTCGTTATACACCAGCGGCGAGATGTCGTAGTCCGCGGAAACGAACTTCTCGTACACCTTGGGTTTGGCGGTCGGTGCGGGCGTCGCCGGGGGCGCCGTCGGAGCGGCGGTCGGCGGAGCGGTCGGAGCCGACGTCGGAGGAGCGGTCGGCGGCGCGGTCGGGGCGGGCGCTTCGAAGTAGCGCACGACGACCAGACGCTTGTCGCCGATCCACTGGACGTACGCACCCATACCTTCGGAGAGCACGCGTAGCGGCACGACGATCGCGCCCTTGTAGATTTCGGGCGGCACGTCGAGCGGACGGTCCTCGCCGTTGATGGTGACGATCGGCTTGCCGAGCGTGACTTTGACGTCGGCGCCGGGCTTGGTCACGTCGACGGTGCGGGTCGCTTTGTCGAACGATACGGTCGCGCCCATCTGTTCGAACATCGAGCGTAGCGGAACGAGGATCGCGCCTTTGCGCACGAGCGCGGCGAGCACGCGGTTCTGCCGTAGTTTGTCGGGCTTGGAGTAAACGTGGTGGTCGTTGAAGAGAATCGGAATCTCGCCCGACGGCGGGTTTCCGAAATCTGCCGGCGGTGCTCCGACCGCTTGGGCATCGACCGCGTGCCCGGAAACGAACGCGAACGAAGCCATGACCAGAGTCATGGTTAGTATGCGTGCAGCTGAAAAGCGGATCACCTAGTGCTCCTTCTATCGATTTGACGAGAGGCCATGAACGACGAACGAAACGATACGCGTCTCGTTAGCAAAGCGTTGTAGGGGTGGTTTGCTACGAGCAGCACGACAACCCGCTCGCTTGGACAGATTTTTGCGGTACCGACAAAAGAGCCGGATCGCATCGTGCGATCCGGCTCTTCCATTTGGATCCGTCAGTAGTTAGAAGTGAAGTCCAAGACCGACGTACGGAGCGGCGATGCTCGTGTTCGACGGCGCATTCGCCTTCGCGTTGGTGTGGATGCCGGCATAGCCGAAATCGACGAACGCGGCACCGAGCGACACCGTACCGCCCGCTTCATACTTCCACTCTTGGTACGCCATCGTGATCTGGCTCGCGGAGAGCGGCCCGAGCAGGACCGACGTCGGGAAGGTGTACTTGCCGCTGACGTTCGGGTAGTAGAACGCGCTGCCGTAGAGCGAGAATTTCTGATCGAGGTCGGGCAGCTTTTCGACGCCGAAGCCGACGCCCGACGTCTTCGGATAGCCCAAATAATTCGTGTTCCGGAAGATGCCTGCGACCGCGAGGTAGATTCTCGGGCTGAGCACGCGGATGCCGAAGTGAGCATCGATGTCGTTCTCCTGCGCGGTGAACGCCGTGACGTACGCCTGACCCAGGCCGTTATAGGCCTGCGTGAGCGGATAGCCGACGGTCGTGACGCAGCCGGGATCGGCCGACGGACACGTGCCGCCCTGGTATTTCGGATCGTTGCCGACGACCGTGTCGCAGCTCGAGAGCACGGCGCAGCCGACGCCGACGTTGGCGTTATGCGGATAGAGAAAGTGACGCCAGTTCGCGCTCAACTCCCACGTGGGTCCTAGGAGTGGAAACTCGATCGCGCCCTTCACTTCGAACGATTTACTGCCCGTGTTGCCGGGGCTGAGTTCGTTGTACACCTTGGGCGAGATCAAGTAGTCGCCCGCAATGTAGTGCTCGTAGGCGGGCTTGGCCGCGGCCGTCGGCTCGGCGCTCGCGCTCGGGACCGGCGTCGGACTGGCGCGCACGGGACGCGGGGTCGGCGGCGGCGTCGACTCGGGGGCCTGCGGAACGCTCTGCTCGAGATAGCGCACGACGACGAGATGCTTGTCGGGCACCCACTGGACGAATGCGCCCATACCCTCGGAGATCACGCGCAGCGGCACGACGATCGATCCGCGGTAGAACATCGGCGGCACGTCGAGCGGACGTTCGTCGCCGTTGATCACGACCCACGGCTTGCCGACGGTGACCTTGACGTCGGCGCCCGGCTTCGAGACGTCGACGGTCTTCGTCGACGGGTCGAAGGCCACGGTCGCACCGGTCTGCTCGAACATCGAGCGCAGCGGCACGAGGATCGTGTTGTTACGCACGATCGCGGCGAGGACACGGCCCTGTTTGAGGTGGTCCGGTTTCGAATAGACGTGGTGGTCGTTGAACAGGATCGGAATCTCGCCCGACGGCGCCGTCCCGAAATCAGCCGTCGGAGCCGACGTCTGAGCGTGTACCGCCGAGGCGTAAGCGAGACCGCCTACGGCGAAAATTGCGACTGCTAGCGAGCCGCGCACCGCACGTGCGAATGCCTTCACGAATTGTCTCCCAAGTGTGGCCGACGCCAAGAGAATAGAATAAGACCTGCGCCGGAGGAAGGCGCACCTTGGCGGTCGGTTGCGCGAGAAGGCGACGCGCCCCTGCCGCTTTACGGTCGCATTACGTTCTGTGTCAGCAGCGTCCGGGCGTCCGCGAAAATCGCGTCGAGCATCGGCTCCGTGAGCACGCCCGTGTTGGTGTTCTGGCGGCTCGGATGGTACGACGCGATGAGCGTTAGTCGCCGCCCGTCTCGAAGCGCTTCGCTGCGCGCGCCGTGTGCGAACGGCGCGATGTCGTCGAAGACGTACCCGGCCGCGATGAGACCTCGGACTGCCGCCTTCGTGCCGATCGCCCCGAGGCCCACGGCGACGCGCAGGTCCGCGAGCGCTCGCAATTCTTCGACGAGAAAGGGAAAGCAATTGGCGAGCTGCTGCGGCGTCGGTTTATTTCGTGGGGGCGCGCAGCGGCCGGCCGCCGTGATGAGCGTATCGATGAGCTCGAGCCCGTCGTTCTTGTCGCGCTGCGTGGGCTGGTTTGCGAAGCCCGCGCGATAGAGCGCGCGGTATAGCCATTCGCCGGACGCGTCGCCCGT
>CAZZUZ010000132.1:0-7470 GCA_964657315.1 Vulcanimicrobiota bacterium | reverse complement strand
GCGAGAGCGGCAGCATGCCGAAGATCATCGCGCACGTCGTCATGAGGATCGGCCGGAAGCGGGTCGCTGCCGCCGCCTTCATCGCATCGAAGACGTTGAGCCCGTATTTGTGCCGCTGCTGGTTCGCGTAATCGACGAGCAGAATACCATTTTTAGCTACGAGGCCGAAGAGCATGACGATCGCGATGAGCGAGAAGAGGTTGAGCGTTTGGTGCCGCAAGGCGAGTCCCGCGAGCGCACCGACGACCGCTACCGGCACCGAGAACATGACGACGAACGGCTCGACGAACGAACCGTACAAGACGACCATGAGCATGTACACGAGCAAGAACGAGGTGAAGAGCGCGATACCCATGCTCGCGAAGGTTTGATTGTAGAGATCCGCATCGCCGTCGGCGGCGACGTGAACGCCCGACGGTAGGAAGCCGGGCGACGCGATCGCGGCCTGTACCGGCGCGAGGATCTCGCCGAGCGAGACGCCGGCGTTGGGATCGACCGACGCCGTCACGCGCACGACGCGATTGCGCGCTTGGCGCACGATCTTGGTCGGCGCCTTGGTCATCGTGAAGTCGGCCACGCGAACGAGCGGTACGAGGGTGCCGTCGGCCGCGCGCACTTGCAGCCGCTCGATCGTCGCGATGTCGTTGCGTTCGCGCTCCGGCAATTCGAGGCGGACGTCGGTGAGGCCCGACTCCAAGCGGACCTTCGTCGAGACGACGCCGCCGATCGCGATGCGCGCCACGGTCGCGGCATCGCCGGGCGACACGCCGAGCTGCGCGGCGCGCGCGGGATCGATGTGAATATCGAGCCGCGGACCGTTCATCGACGCGCTCGTGTCGACGTCGATGGCACCTTTTTGCTTCTTGAGCAACGCCGCGATGTTCTTCGACGCCTCGTCGAGCGCGCTATCGGGCCCGGTCAGCGTGAAGACGACGGCGGCGCCGCTGCCGCCGCCGGACTCCGTCGCGATCTGGTAGTCGGCACCGGGGACGAGATAGCCGAGTTTGCGCGCGTCGCCGAGCACGCGATCCTGTTCGCGCCGCCGTTTCTTGTCGAGGAGCACGGAGAACTGCGCGAGATTGCCGCCGATATCTTCGCCGAAGCCGTTCTGCTTCGTGCCGACCGTCGTGAGAACGGACGAAACGCCGTCGATCGCGAGCAGTTTCTGTTCGAGCCGGCCGACGCCCGCAGCCGTCGTCGCGAGCGGTTGACCGACGGGATATTGCAGCGAGCCCTGCAAGACGCCCGCGTTGCCCGACGGCACGAACTCCGAGCCGATGAAGCCGAGCGGCACGAGCGCGATCGCGCCCACCACGAGAACGAGACATACGACGGGCACCACGATGCGATGCGCCAAACACCACGGTAAGAGCCGCTGCGCGTACCAGCGTCCTACGGCCTCGAAGCCGTTCTGGAACCACGCGGCCCACCACGGCACTTCGGGCGACCGCTTCTTCACGGACCACCGGCCCGCGAGCAGCGGCGTCAGCGTGAACGAAACCAGGAGCGAGAACAGCGTCGCGACCACGATTACGATGCCGAATTCTTTCATGTATTTGCCGACGATGCCCGAGAGAAACGCGATGGGCAGGAAGACGACGACGTCGACGAGCGTGATCGCGATCGCGGCGTTGCCGATCTCCGTGCGACCGTTGAAGGCCGCATCGAGCGGACGTTCGCCGAGGTCGCGGTGCCGCGTAATGTTTTCGAGCACGACGATCGAGTCGTCGACGAGGATGCCGATCGTCAAGCCCAGACCCATCAGCGAGATGACGTCGATGGTGAAGCCCAGGAGTTTCATCACGATGAACGTCGCGAGCAGCGAAGCGGGGATCGCGATCATGACGACCACGGCGTTGCGCCAAGCGTGCAGGAAGAGCAGCATGACGATTGCGGTGAGGAAGATGCCTTCGATCAGACTCTGCAACACGCCGTTGACCGACGTCTGCGTGTAGTCGGCCGACGCGTTGACCTCGGTGAACGAGATCTGCGGAAATTCCTTGACGATCTTCTTGAGTTCCGCACGCGCCGCAGCGGTGGTCTTGACCGTATCGGAATCGTTTTGGCGCTCGATGTCGAGCAGCAGCGACGGGAGGCCGTTGAAGTGCGAGGGCTGCCGCTGCTCGACGTGGCCGTCCTCGACGCGCGCCACGTCGCCCATCGTGAGGACGCGCTGCGCGCCGCCGGGCACGGGGACCGGAATGCCCAAGATGTCCGCCGGCTTCTGCACGTCGGCGTGGACGGAGACCGTCGTCTCGCTCGTCGGCGCGTCGATCCGGCCGCCTGGCAAATTCGCGTTATTACGCGAAAGCACCGAATCGAGATCGGTCAGCGTCGCGCGGGTCATCGCGACGCGCATCGAATCCGGAAACACGTGGATCTCGCGCGGCGTGTCGCCCGCGGTCTCGACGTCGAGCACGCCCGGCACGGCTTTGAGATCGGGCACGATGCGCTGCGAGACGATGTACGAGAGGTCGCTCGCGGAGAGTTTTTTCGAACTCACGGCCTCTTCGATGACGGGGTCGGTTTGCGATCCGTCTTTGAAGATCGACGGCGGATCGAGATCGGTCGGCATGTAGATCCGCGCCGTATCGACGCGGCGCTGCACGTCGATCGTTTCGTAGTTGAGATCGGTGTCGAGGCGGAAACGCGCGATGACGGTCGCTTGGCCCTCTTGCACGGTCGCCGAGAGGCGATCCATGTTTTCCATGCCGTCGAGCTGATCTTCGATCGGCTTGACGACGAGCTTCTCCATCTCCGAGGGCGACGCGCCGGGGTACGACGCGGTGACGCCGACGATCGGGAAGGCGACGTTCGGAAAGAGGTTGACCCCGAGCTGCTCGTACGAGAGCAGTCCGTACAGCGCGAGCCCGATGAAGACGAGCGCCGTTATGACGGGTCGGGAAATCGCGAAGCGAGTCAACCACATAGGGGCAAAACTCCGTGCAAGGTAACTCAAAGATACGCGGCGGCGCGCGGGAAGTTTCGGTTTCCGACGCAGCGCGGCCCGCTCGTTTCGCAGCCGGACTTGGAAGAAACCGGGCTGCGGCCGGGAAGTTTTGACATTCATGAAAGCCGATCGAATGCTGATCCTCGGGCTTATTTTCGCAGCCGTCACGTCGTCGAACGGCCCGATTTCCGCGCAGCGCGCGGGCGGGGTCGGTCGCCTGGACGTTCACGCCGCCGTCTGTCCGGGCGATCCCGAGACGCCCGTGATCCACGCGCGTAATCTGCGCCGCGACGCGCTCGCCGAGAAGTTCGCGGAATTCGTGCGCACGGGGGACGGCGAGTTTCGTCTGCCGCCGGGCTACTACCAGGTCTGGGCGCAGACGCAGCGCTGTTACGCGCAGGCCTTCGTCCCCGTCGTCGCGGGCGAACGCCGGCACGTTACGCCCGCGCTCGGCGCGGACGTCCATCTCGATCGCTCGCTCGGATTTGCGGGCTCGGTAGCCGCGCTCGCGCCTTCGCTCGAACTCGCCGACTACGACCGGCCGTCGCTCACGTACGCGCTCGAAACCGAACGCAACTACTTCTATGCCAACCTCGCACCAAAGCGTTACGTGCTCACCGTCACGCAGACCGACGGGACCGTATCGCGTTTCGGCGTCGATCTCACGGACGGCATCGCGGGCGATCTCGCGACGATGGACATCGATCTCGACGCGCTCCAAGCGCAAGCGAAGTATCGCGGACCGCTCTTCGCCGGCGCGGACGACCTCGCGGTCTCCGGCGGCCGCGCGTGGTACGTCGATTCGGGACGCAGCGTCGTCGGCTGGTTCGCTCGCGACGGCACGAACGCCACGTCGCGCGTCGACGGCCTGCACGAACGCGGCGAGATTCGCGCCGACGGCGCGGGCGGCGTGTGGGCGTTCGACGCGCGCGCGAACGAAGTCGTCCACGTCGATGCGTCGTTGCAAAAATTCGTCGTGAACATGCCGACGCACGACGCGCAGGAGACCGGCAGCGCGACCGCCGTCGTCGCGAAGGACGGCGGCCTGATCGTGGTGCGAGATGCGCTGCAAACCATCTATCACGTAGCGACAGACGGCTCGATCTCCATGGCGCAGCTCAAGCCCGGATTCAACGCGAAGAATTTCGGCGTCGACTCCGAAGGCACGATCTACTTCACGGCGGCGGACGCCAACGCTCCACTCGCGCGCTACAGGGACGGCGCGCTCGACACCGTCGACATCGCTCACACGAGCGAACCCGAGAACGGACTCGACGTCGTCAACGATGCGTTCGAACAGGGCCGTTTCGATGGGCCGGCCGACGCGACGTTCCGCTTCGGATTGCGCGGCACGCACGAATCCGCCGCGATCTCGGGCGCGGTCCACGACGGCGCGGGCGGTCTCTGGGCGACCGACTGCAACGAGCGTACCGTCGCGCACGTGAAAGCCGACCATAGCCGGCTCTCGTTTCCGATTCCGGCGGGCTTCTGTCCGACCGATCTCTCCGCCGGGTCGAGCGGGCTCTGGCTGCTCGACCGCACGCGGCCCGACATCGTTCACATCACGCCGAGCGGTACGCAGAGCACGTACGTGCTGCCGACGAAAACGGCGAGCGTGCGCGAAGACAGCATGCGCGTCGGCTCCGACGGCACGCTGTGGTTCATCGAACGCAACCCCAATCGCATCGGCTACGTGTCGGCCGGAAAGGTCGTGGAGTTCGCACCGATCGCGATCGGCGGACCGCAGGCGACGGTGCTGCGCTGACGTGACGCCCCTCGATCTCTCGAAAGCCCCGCCGCGCGGCCCGCGCGAGAAATTGTGCGGTGCCTACTTCTTGCCACGTACGGTCGACAAGATCCGTAGCGAACTCCCCGGCGGCAATCCGGCCGGCTACTTCGTCGACAATCCGATCGGCATGAGCGCGTACATGCTCGAGAAGTTGAACATCGACCTCGCGGCGTTGCGCGCCGTGGTCGCCGAGGCCGCGAACGAACGCAAATCGCCGCCTGGATTTCCGCGAACGCGGATCTCTCGGGCGTGGAGACGACCAACGCCAAGATGGCCGCCGTGACCGCCGGCTCATCGCGCCGTAGCCGCCGCGCTCGGCAACGAAAAAGCCCCGAACGGCGTCGGGGCTCGAATCGAATGGTGCGCAAGACTGGACTTGAACCAGCACGCCGTTGCCAGCGCTAGCACCTCAAGCTAGTGCGTCTACCAATTCCGCCACTCGCGCACAGAGGCAACCTCGCAATAGTATCGGCAATTACCTCAAATTGCAACAACCCCTCGCGGGGAGGCCGGTCCTACCGCCGGCTCACTTCATTTTCGGATCGAGCGCGTCGCGCAAGCCGTCACCGAGATAATTGATTGCGAGCACGGTCACGAAGATGCACAGGCCGGGGAAGATCGCGACCCACGGCGCGATCGCCATGTTCGATTCGGAATTCGCGAGCATGTTGCCCCAAGACGCCTGCGGCGGCTGAATGCCGAAGCCCAAGAACGACAGCGTCGATTCCAAGATGATGACGCCCGCGACTTCGAGCGTCGCCTGCACGATGATCGGCGCGATGGCGTTGGGCAGCAGGTGCCGGAAGATGATACGCCCGTCACGGTTGCCGAGAGCCCGCGCCGCCTCGCAGAACTCTTTTTCGCGCAGGCTCAAGAACGACGCGCGTACGAGCCGCGCGACCGACGGCCACGACAGGCTACCGATGATGACGACGATGACCCCGAATCCGAGCGCCGCCTTCGACGACGTATCCGCAACGATCGCGGTGAGTACGAGCAAGAGCGGCAGTAGCGGAATCGAGAGAAAGACGTCGGTGATGCGCATGAGGACGTAGTCGACCGTTCCGCCGTAGTAGCCCGCGAACGCGCCGACGATCGTTCCGATGACGATCTCCATGAGCACCGCGAAGAAGGCGACCGTCAGCGAGATCTGCGCACCGAAGACGAGGCGCGAAAGCAGGTCGCGGCCATTCTCGTCGGAGCCGAGGATGTGACCGCCGACGCCCGGCGCGACGGGGTTTCCCTGCCAGTTGACGTTGTCGATGGCGTTGGGATCTTGCAATGGCAAGAATTTGGCAAAAAGCGCGACGAGCGTGATCAGGACGACGACGACCGCCCCGATCATCGCGAGCTTGTGCTTGCGAAAGCGCTTCCAAACGCTGTTCTTCGACGGAACGAAATCGTCGGCGTCGAGATGCGCTTGGAGTCCGCCCGCCTCGGCGGTCGCGACCACTTCGAACTCAGTCATATTTCACCCGCGGGTCGAGCATCGCGTACGCCACGTCGGCCAAGAGATTGAACGCGACGACCAGGAACGAGACGATGACGAGATAGCCCATCAACAGCGAGAAATCGAACGTGCCGAGGCCGTTGTAGAAGAGCCGCCCCATACCCGGCCATGAGAAGATCGTCTCGGTCACGACGGCGCCCGCGAAGAGACCGGGCAGCGAGATCGCGACGATCGTGACGACCGGGATCAACGCGTTTTTGAGGCCGTGACGCATGATCACGGCGAGCGGCGCGACGCCCTTCGCCGCGGCCGTTCGCATGTAATCGGTACGAATTACTTCGAGCATAGAACTGCGCGTGAAGCGGCTGATCGTCGCGATTTGGACCAGGCTCAGAACGATGACAGGCAGGATGAGGTGCTGCAGCCGATCGCCGACGTCGATGTCGTCGCCGCTCGAGATGCCCGCGGACGGGAGCGCGACGTGATAGCCGAACGCCGTGATGCCGTTGACCGCGAAGATCAGCTGCAGCATCAGAGCGAACCAGAACACCGGCATCGACTGTCCGAAAAAGGCGAACGTCGTCACCAGATAGTCAGCGATCGTATACGGCTTGACGGCGGCGAGGATTCCGATCGTGACTCCGACGACGAATGCGAGCAAGAATGCCGTACCCGCGAGCAGCAGCGTCGCGGGAATGCGTTCGCCGATCGCCGCGACCACGGTTTCGGAATTGGACGTCGAGTAGCCGAGATCGCCGCGCAGCACCATTCCGAGCCAATGCAGGTACTGGATCGGCACCGGCTGGTCGAGTCCGAAATTGTGCTTGAGCCGCGCGATGTCGGCCGGGGTGATGTGCGGATTCGATAAGTACGGGGTCAGCGGGCCGCCCGGCGCCTGGCTCAGGATGCCGTAGAGAATCATCGAGATCAGCAGGAGCAGCGGAATCGCTTGGAGCGACCGGCGCACGACGTAAGTGAGCAGAAAGCGAGTCCTTCAGGCCGTGGTTAGAATCGATGGCCGTTTTGGTGCCCCGCACACAAGTCCTCTGGCCACCCGGTCGGCTAAACGGGGCTCGCGGTACGCAGTCCCAGCAGTTCGCGGGCTTGCGCGGGAGTCGCGACCGGGCGGCCGAGTTCCGTTGCGACGCGGGCGACGCGAGCGACCAGCTCGTCGTTGCGCGCGAGACGGCCTTTCGAATAGTAGATGTTGTCCTCGAGCCCGACCCGAACGTGGCCGCCCATGGCGATCGCGACGGCCGCGAGGTTGAGCTGTTCGCGGCC
>CAZZUZ010000131.1:0-7473 GCA_964657315.1 Vulcanimicrobiota bacterium | reverse complement strand
GTTCGAAGCGCTGCGCACGTTTGCGGGTGCCTTCGCGCTCGCCGCGCTCGGTACGCGCGCACGCTTCGAGGGCCGCGCGCTCGTCCCGCTCGTTGCGGGCGTTTTCGTGTTCGGCGCGGGCCTCGTCGCCGCCGCACATCCGCTCGCCGTATGGCCCGGCGGTCTGCCGCTCGATTTCCGCGTTCCGGCCGCTTTCGACGCGGCGCAGACGTGGGCCGCGGAACAGATACGGGCCGGCGTTGCGGACGCCGATCCCGCGAATGCGTTTTTGCGCGCGCTGTCGCTCGCGGGATGCGCGGGCCTCTGGTGCGTTGCGTCCTTCGCGCTGCGCGCGCGGCCGTCTACGGCGCGGCGGACGCTTGCGGAACGGCCGAGGCTTGCGACGGCGGCGACGGCGCCGGCGGACTAGCGCCCGACAGCGTCGGACTCACGTCGGACGGATTCGGTGCGACGCTCGGAACCTTCTTCCAGACGGCGTCGACGGCCGGCGGCAGCTTGTCCATCTTCGAGAGAAACAGCGCGAGCTTCCAGAGATCGTCGTCGGCGAGCGTGCCGCCGAATGCGGGCATCGCGGTGAAGCGGATGCCGTGTTTGAGCTTCCAATACGTCTGCGACGGCGGATCGTCTTCGACGCCGTCGGTCGCGAGCTGCGGGGCCTCGATGTAGAAGCCGCTCGCGAGCGTCGATTTCTTGCCGTCGGCGGCGCCGTGACACACGGAGCAATTATTGCCATAGAGCCGCACGGCGGCCGCGAGGTTCGCGTCGGAGGCGTCGATCGGCGCCTTGAGGTCTTTGGTATCGCGGTCGATCGCGGCATGCAGCGACGTATTCGCGGCGAGCCGCTCGAGATCCGGAGGCTTGACGTCCGCGCCGGGATAGATCGCGCCGAATTTGACCGCGGCGACTGCCGCCGCGACGATCAGCGCCACCGTGAAGACGACTCCGTTGATGAATCCGCGCATCAGATATCCGTCGACAGCATGCCGTCGAACGCAGAGATCGGGTCGGGATGCGGATCTTTGAGATCGTCGTCGTAGGCATAGAGTTCTTTTCGGGCGTCGATGACGATGGTCGGTGACTGGTCGTGCACGGCTCGTTGAATGGCGGCGAGTTCCTTTTCACGGAAGGCGAGATCGTAGCTGGATTTGGCGGCGTCGAGTTTCCGGGTCACCGTGGGGTCGCACCAGCGGACGTCGCGTCAACGCTCGAGGTGCCGACTTTCGTGCGCGCGCCGAGCGAGACGGCGATCGCGGGAAACGCGAGCGGCCGGAAGAGCCGAACGCGCATCGTCAGATGTCCACGTCGAGCATGTCGTCGAACGGCGAAACGGGATTGGGATGCCAGTTCTTGAGGTCCGCATTGTAACCGGCGATTTCCTTACGCGTATCGAGGACGATCGTCGGCGCGTCTTCCAAGAGCTTGCTCTGCAAGTAGTTCATGCCCGCTACGCGCTTTTTGTCATCGTATTCGACCTTGCCCTGATCGATGACCGCGGTGATCGCCTTGTTGCAGTAGCGGGTCACGTTCTGGCCGTTTGGCGGAAACCGGTAGCACGCGAACGTGTTCGAGAGATCTTCCTGCGGACTGTTACCCCAGGCGAAGGCCGTGACGTCGAACTTGCCGCCGTACAGGATGCCGCCTTGCTGCATCGGCGCGAACATGACCGACGCTAGCGAATGCTTGACCGTAATCGCGACGCCGATCTGCTTCCACGTATTGCGGATCAATTCGATGCGTTCGTCGGCGTCGGCCGAGCCCGCGAACGCCGCCCACTCGAGGTCCAGCTTGACGCCGTTCTTCGCCCGGATGCCGTCGGCGCCGCGCACCCACCCGCCCGAGTCGAGCAGCTTATTGGCACCCACGATATCGAGCGGTTGCAGCGGAATGTCTTTGTGGAAATGGCTCGCGGGCGGGACGACCGATTCGCCCAGATCGTAACCGCCGTATTGCACCTTGTCGTTGAGTTGCTTGCGATCGATCGCCATGCGCAGCGCGCGACGGACGACGGGATCGCTCACGTCCGGATGCTGCGTGTTGAAGTCGATGTGATCGTAGTAATAATTGGGCGGCGCCGACACCGCGATGCCGTCGATCTTGTGCAGGTCGGGCAGATAGTGCGGTGTAGACGGAATCCACATGTCGAGTTCGTGCGTGCGCAGGAGTTCGAGCACCGTGTTGCGGTCCTGGACCGTCAGGTACGTGATCTTCTGCAGCTTCGGCTTGCCGCGGAAATACAACGGATTGGGAACCATGACGACGGAATCGCCGCGCTTCCATTCGGAGAATTTAAAGGGTCCGATGCCGACGGGCAGCCCGTTGTAGGGATCGTTGTTGACGTCCTTACTGTGCTCGAGCAGATGCTTGGGCACGATTGCCGGGTTGGCGCTCGCCGTCGAGAAATACGTACTCGAGAACGGCGCGTACGGCTCCTTGAGATGATACACCACGGTATACTTGTCCGGCTCGCCGATCGAAACGATTTCGTCCCAGCCGTCGCGCGAGATCACGTTGGACTTGGGATCTTGGATCATCTTCGTCGAGAACACGACGTCGTCGGCACTGAACGGCGCGCCGTCCGCCCAGACGACGCCGCGGCGCAGCTTCCACGTGATGGTCTTGCCGTCGGGGCTGATGCCGCCGTTGGCCTTGCTCGGGATGACGGTCGCGAGTTCGGGGACCGTCGGATCGCCGTGCGCGTCGGTCTTGATGAGGTACGCCATCGTCATGCTCGTCATGTTGTTGACGACGGTCTGCGTCGCGAACATCGGATTGAGTCCGGTGATGTCTTCCGCCGCGGCGAAGCGCAGCTCGTGCGGCCGGGTGTACGGGTGACGTCCGCCGTCCCCCGTGGCCGTACCGACTTTCGAGCAGCCGGCGAAGGCCGCCGCCGCGATGCCGAGCGCCAGAGCGCGCTGAAGAGATGTAGTCAAGACCAAGCCTCCGGAGCGACGGCCGTAACGCCGTTCAGATCGAATATTCGTGAGGGTTCCAAAATGGCGAGATGACGGGTGAGTCGCTGAAGCCGTGGAGGTCGCTGTTGTAGATCAGCGGTTCGCGGCGGTACTCGAGAACGATCGACGGGACGTCGCTTGCGAAACGCTGCTGCTCGACCTTGAAATCTCTGAGCCTGCGTGCGGGATCGACCGTCGAGAGTTCGTCGGCCATCGCGGCGTTCGCGACGGGATCGTTCCAGAAGATCGCGTTCTGCCCGGTCGGCGCCATGTTTTTGCCGGCGTAGATGGCGCTGTCGTCGGGGTCGGCCGCGGCACTCCACGCGAAGATCGCGGTGTCGTAATGGCCGCCTTGTAAGATGCCGTTCTTCGTGTTGTCGAAGAACTGTTCGGTCGGCGCGTTCTTGATCGAGACGTCGGCCCCGAGCGACTGCCACTCGCTTTGAATCAGCGCGGCATTGGCTTTTCCGGTGGAGGATTCGTTCTGCGTCGAGAGATTGAACGACAAGCGGACGCCGCTCTTCACGCGAACGCCGTCGGTCCCGGTCTTCCAGCCATCGCGATCGAGCAGCGCGCGCGCCTTCGCGACATCGTAATCGTAGTGCTCGGTGTCGTCGGTCCAAGCGTACGAGATCTTGGGCGAGAGTGCGGTATCGGAGAGATCGCCGAGCCCGTGGGAGACCTTGCGCAGGATCGTCGCGCGGTCGAGTCCGAGTTCCAACGCCCGGCGTAGCTCGACGTCGCTCGCGAACAGCTTCGAATGCAGATTGAAGTCGAGGTGGTCGTAGGAGTAGATCGGCGGCGTGATCAGCGTCGTTCCGGGAATGTTCTGCAGCTGCGGGTAGACGATCGCCCCGACGTGCAGCGCGAGGTCGACTTCGTGCGCACGCACCTGTTCCGCAAGCGTATTCTGATCGGGAACGTACTTGTAGACGACTTCGTCGAGCTTGGGTCGACCCATGAAGTATTTTGGAAACGCCTTGAGTACGACTTGCGAACCGCGATCCCAACGTACGAACGAGAACGGCCCGCTACCGATCGGCGCGCCTTCGAACGGCGACGAATTGAACGAACCCTTCGAATCATTATATTTTGCTAGAACGTGCTCGGGCAAGATCGGGGCGTTGCCGTTGACGCCCCACAGCTGCTCGAGATACGGCGCGTACACGCGTTTCATGTGCACGACGGCGACGAGCGGATCGCTGCAATCGATCGAGCGGATATCGCGGTAGCCGTCCTGGGTAATGTCGTTGTTGGCCGGGTTCATCACGACGCGCCAGGTGAACGCGAGGTCGCGGCACGTCAGCCGCACGCCGTCGTGAAAATAGATGTTCGGCCGCAGCTTGTACTCGAGCGTCAGGCCGTCTTTGCTGACGTCGCCATTCTCCAGCGTCGGGATCTCGGAGAGCGCGTCCGGATGCGGCTTGGCATCGGCGTCGTAACGCACGGCATACGAAAACAAGAGCATCGAGAGATCGCCCGTGGCCGCGTCGGTCGACGTCAGCGGATCGAGCGATTTGGCGTTTTGCGCTTCGGCGTACACGAGCCGGCCGTGATGCGTCCACGGATTGCCGCCGGCAGCCGAGGTCGACGCGGTGCCGACGCGCGTGCAGCCGCCGAGCAGCGCCGCGCCTGCGGCGAAAGCGGCGATAGCCGCGAAGCTAGGCACGCAGCGTTTCGGAATCGATTCCGCGTTCGCGGTAGAAGCCGGCAAAAGCGAACGGCGAAATCTCCGACGGCTTGATTTCGCTGCGGCCGCCCCAAAAGACGTTGGTATAGCCGACTTCGATGCCGGCCTCATGCAGATGCTCGTCGATGGCCGCCTTGTGCTCGAGCAGCAGCGCCTTGTCGAGTCCGTGCGCGACGCCCATGATGTTGACGTCGCGAAACTCGGGACCGCCCTCGCGCCAATACGCATGGGTCATGATGTGATGACGCCCGACTTCGCGGCCGGCCTCGATCTCGCGACCGGCAGGCACCTGCCAATGAAAGAGGGCGTTGTAACGTGTGACGCGTTCGCCGCCGGCCGTCGCTTTGACGTGTTCGAGAAAGGTCGAGAAGCGGCCGATGACGCCGCGCCGCGCGAGCGACTCGGCGGTCGCGTAGAACGTCTCGAGATCGACGCCCGCTTCGCGCGCGCGGGCGATCCAGAGATCGTGCGTGAGTTCGTCCGGTTCGAACTCGCGCTTGAGCGCCACGAGAACTTGCCATTCGAGTGCCGAGAGTTCGACGATGTGGGTATCGAGGACGTCTGCGAGCACGTCGGCCCGCGAACCCACGACGAGGCCGCGCCGGCGAATGTGTCCGACGCCGAGCGCGAAGAGGCGCTTGGCGGGCATTAGTCGGAACGCGTCGGCGCCGACGTGCCGGCGCAAGAATTCCGCGTGCTTCGCGATGTCGTACCCTTGCGGTACTTTCAGCGTCGTCCAGAGACGGTAGCGCGAGCCCGGCGTGACTGCGTCCGTCGTACGGATCACGACGTGTCCCGAGAACGGGTCGGTTTTCGCCATGAACTCGAACGCCCCGTCGAGCTTGTCTTCGGGAATCTGCCAGGCGACGAGCGCGCCGTGCGCGAGATTGGTCGCGAGCAGCGTCTGGCGCACGCGGCGGATCACGCCGGCACGCAGCATCGCGCGAATCCGGTCGACCGTCGTATCGAAATCGATGCCGGATTCTCGCGCGATCGCTTCGAGCGGGTCGCGCAAGAAACCGGAGATGCGATCTTCGGAGACGCGAAGGATCGCGGCGTTGACCGGATCTTCAACCGAAACGGGCGTGTGAACGAGCGACATGCCCCGTTCTACGGTTCTTACCGCCCGCGTACCCGCTTTTTGCGGTTCGCCGTGGCCGGCTTGCCGTCACGCATCAGAGCCGGAAATGCCATCGAAACCGAGCGCGCGCCGCCCGTCGTGTCGTAGTTCGCACCGATGTCGAAGAGATAGGTCTGTTCGGCTTGCCGCAGCGTATAGACCGTGGTCACCTGATCGACGAGCGCCTGCGTCAGTTGCGTCTCCGCATTGAGCAACAGCGGCAGCGTCGTGACGCCGGCTCGATACTGTGCTTGCGTCGACTGCACGTTGACGAGCGCCGTCGCGTACTCTTGCTGCGTCTGATCGAACGCCGCACGCGCACTGACGAGTCCGGTCAGCGCCTGTTTGACGTTGAGCGACACGGTCAGACCCGTCGTTCGCAGATTCGCTCGTGCGATCGCTTCCTGAGCGCGCGCGCTCGCGGTGTTCGCGGCCGTCGATCCGCCGTCGTAGATCGGGACCGAGAGCGAGAACCCGATCTGATTGTTATTACGGAACGTGCCAGCGTTGCGATCGGTCGAGTCGTCGCTCGCGGAAGCCGCGCCGTTGAGCGTCGGGAACAATCCCAGGCTCGCCGAACGGACTTGCGACACCGATTGGTTGACGAGTTGAACGTTCGCATCGTAATCGGGCCGCAGCGCGATCGCACGCGTGAAGGCGACGTCGTAGGTCGGGATCGGCACGGTCGACACCGGCGCGTTCGTGTAGACCGGCGCGTCGTCGACCGGCTGGACGCGGACGTTGGCATCGAGGCCCATGGCGTTCGCGAATGCGGCCTCGGCCTGCAGCTCGCTGCCCTGAGCGCGCACGACGGCCAGTCGCGCCTGGGCGGTCGGGAGCTGCACGGTCGCGAGCTGGGCGCGGGCTTCGGTTCCCACCGCGATCTGCGCGCGGACGAGGTTCTCTTCGACGACGTCGTCGCGCACGAGTTCGAGGTCGACCTGCACGGTGCGTTCGGCGGCGAGGTAGTTATAATATGCTGTCGCGACGTTGTACGCCACGGTCTGCATCTGGCGCTGGTAAGTATCGACCGCCGACGCTTCGGCACTGCGCGCCGCCGACACCGACGCGGCGACGCGGCCGCCGTCGAAGATGAGCTGATTCAGCGACGCCGTGAAGCCGGCGTTGTACGCCGAATACGGACCGGACGAGACGCCGGTGGTTCCGGTCGTTCCCGTCGTTCCCGTCGTCGTGGTCGTCGACGTGAAGCCGCCCGTTTGCGAGTGCGTGCGATCGATCGAAGCGCTAGCCGAGATTTGCGGCAGCAGTCCGGCGCGCGCCAGACGGACGGCCGCGGCTTGAACGTTGACGTCCTGGCGTGCGACCTCGAGTGCCGGCGATCTTGCGAACGAAACCAGGATCGCTTGCGGCAGCGTGATGAGGGCGGTGACCTGCGGGATCGGCGTACCGGCGTTCACGCCGGGGACCGGCGTCCCGTAAGCGGGATACGGCAGCGACGTTTCGCCGGTCAGCGGCGCGAGCGTCTGCTGCGGGAACGGCGTCGGCTGCCCGTTATTGAGGCGATTGGAAGCGTACGGCGGGACGCTCGAGACCGGCCGGGGCGAGGGCATCGCCGCGGGGGTCGTCGTGTTTTGAGCGACGCGCGTGACGCTGGCATCGGCGCGCGACGCCGGCGAACCGAGCGCGACGGCTCCCAGAGCGACGCCAAGGACCGCCATGCCGGCGCACGCGCGAGCGCGCGGGAGATCGAA
>CAZZUZ010000130.1:0-7490 GCA_964657315.1 Vulcanimicrobiota bacterium | reverse complement strand
GTCTTCGCGTTCGACGACGAACGCGATCACGATCAAAACGTCTTTACCACGGTCGGCGCGCTACGCGACGACGTCGCGATCGAACCGCCGCTCTCGACGGTCGACAAGATCGCGAAATATACGCACTCGCTGCCGGCCGGAACGTTCAATCGCGCATACGACGACTCGCTCGGGAGCGACGAACGCGGCGGTTTCGTCGACCTCACCTATACGGCGCCCGACGTGCTGCCCGCAGGCGCGCGCTTCGAGAAACGCATCTCGCTCGCAGCGAACGCGCGCAGCTTCGATGTGGACGAGAACGTCGACTTCGCGGGAATCGGACCGGGCGATCCGCAGCGCGCCGTTTCGGTGACGTCGCTCTCCGTCGGGCTCTCGAAGTTCCACCTCGCGTCGAAGCGGCTGCTCCTGCCCGACGTGCGGCCCGCCGCGGCCGGGACGACGGCGACGGTCGCGGCTGGAAACGCGTTCGGCTTCTACGATACGGACGATCGTCAACTCGCGACGATCGCGTGGCGCGCGGGCGACGTGAGCGATGCGTCGGTGACGATGCAGGCCGATTCGGCGCTGATCCGGCTCACGCTCGCCCGCGGCCGGACCGCGCACGTCCGATACGGGTATGAAACACCGGACGGGATCGACGCGGCACGGCGAGCGCTTTCGGACGCGGACGCGGCGGCGCAGGTCAGCCCATCGCCCGCGCGAACTCCCTAGCCTCTGCAGCGGGGAAGTGGCGGAACGGTCTACGCGACCGCCTCAAAAGCGGTTGAGCATTGCTCTTGTGGGTTCAAATCCCACCTTCCCCACCAGCTACTCTGTATCGGAGACCGCGACTAGGTGACGGTGACCTTTGCCGGCGGTCCGCTGTGCGGCGACGTCCGCGTCGCGGGCGACAAATCGATCTCGCACCGGGCGCTGATGCTCGCGGCGGCAGCGGACGGAACCTCGACGATCTCCGAACCCAATCGCGGGGAAGACGTGCTCGCGACGCGGGATGCGGTGATCGCGCTCGGCGCGACGGTCGTAGAGCGCGGCGGCGCGTTCGTCGTTACCGGCGGAACGCTCGAAAATCCGCGCGACACGATCGACGCCCGCAATTCGGGCACGACGACGCGGCTGCTGATGGGGCTCTGTGCCGGGCGCGGTCTGAGCGCGCGATTCGACGGCGATACGTCGCTGCGACGCCGTCCGATGGAACGCGTCGCGCGTCCCTTGCGCGCGCTCGGCGCCGACGTCCAGACGACGGGGGGCAAACTGCCGGCCAGCGTTCGCGGAATCCGCGACCCCGAAGGTGGCAGTTTTTCGCTAGAGATCGCGTCGGCTCAGGTGAAGTCCGCGATCCTCTTCGCCAACCTCGACGCGCGCTCGACCGTTCGCGTGACGGGCGACCTGCACTCGCGCGACCACACCGAGCGGATGCTGCGCCGGTTCGGACGCTCGATCCGCTTCGACGGAAATACGATCGAACTCGATCCTGGCAAACTCGTGCCACACGACGTGCGCGTTCCGGCAGACCTCTCGGGAGCGGCCTTCTTTCTCGCGGGCGCGGCGATCACGCCCGGGAGCGACGTGACGCTACGCGAGGTCGGCGTCAATCCGACGCGTACGGGCATCCTCGACGCGCTCGTGGCGATGGGCGCGGATATCGACATCTTCGCGCAGCGCGATCTCGACGGCGAGCCCGTCGCCGACATTCGCGTGCGCTACCGGCCGCTCGCGGCGGTCTCGCTCGATGGAGAACTCGTCGTCCGCGCGATCGACGAAATCACGATCCTCGCGGTCATCGCGGCGCACGCGAGCGGCACGACGCACATCCGCGGTGCGGCCGATCTGCGCGGAAAAGAATCCGACCGGCTCGCGACGATCACGGAAACGCTGCGCGCGTGCGGCGTGGCCGTGACCGAGCATCACGACGGTCTCGACATCGAAGGCGGCACGGCGAAAGTCCCCGAGCGGCAACTGCGTACGCACGACGATCATCGCATCGCGATGGCGATCGCCGCGCTCGCCGCGCCGACGGGTCCGCATGCGATCGACGACGTCGCCTGCATCGCCGTCAGCTTTCCGGAATTCGTTCCGCTCTGGGAATCCGCGCAGCGCACCGCGCGCTAACGCAACACCCACATCGCTTTGACGCTCGCCATACTCGCGAGCAAGCTCGAGCGGGCTTCGGAAATCGCCGTCATCGCGAGCCGGGCACGTGTCGTGGCCGCACCCGCTGCGGCAAAGGCCGGCGCGTGCAGCGCGATCCGCGCGTTCGCGGCTCCGATGCGAACGACGACGGGCAGGGTCTCGTACCGTCCGATCCGGGCGCGTAGCGTAAGCGCCCGGCGAGCGAGCGGAACGACGCCCGCGAGCGCGATGACGACCGCCGGAACGACGCCGGCGAGGAACACGATCCAAGCCGTCTGCGTCGCGTCCACGAGTCAGGCCGCGGCGTCGCTCTTGGGGCTCGGCGCAGCGGGCGTGCTCGTTGCGGCCGTGCTCGTACCGGGCGCTGCGGGTGCCGCTGTGGTGGCCGTCGTCGTTTCGGCCTTCGCCCCTTCGGGCTTTCGCGAATCGTTGATGTAGTAGCCCGACCCTTTGAAGATGATGCCGGCCGCGTTGAACTTGCGCTTGAGCGGAGACGCACCGCACGACGGGCAGGTCGTCGTCGGGGGCGCTTCGCGAAAGGCGTGCTTGAGGTCCGTCACCTTACCGCACGATTCGCACTGATACTCATATACTGGCACGAGAAAACTCCACGGAAATCGGGTCGCCCCCAAGTATAGTCGCCCTAGCAGTCCTCGTCAACGACTGCTAAAAATCTCTGAGGATCTCATCGGACGACTCGGTTCGGAATTCGACGAGGCCTTTGAAATGAACGAGCGAGTCTCCGAGGGCCCGGTCCAAGCGACGACGCGCCGTCATACGATCGATGAGCGCGCCGATCGCTCCACCGTACGCCGGATAGTCGACGCGTACCGAAAGTCGCGAACTCTCGCTCTTGCGTTCGATGCGAAACTCGATCCGCCGCCGGACGGAATACGCGCCGACGAGCGAGACGATGAAGCCGTCGAGATATTGGTCGACCTCATAGAGCTCTTCTTCGTTTCCCGGAATCGCGCCGCGAAGTGCGACGAGCGTGCCGGGGCCGAGCGTTTCGCCGTCTTCGACGATACGCGCGCTACGTAAGAACGAGAGCCATACGGGCCATTTTTCGACTTCACGAATCACCGTGAACGCAAGATCGGGCGACGTGGCAAAGTCTTGCGTTGCGACGAGTGCACCGGATCCGGAAGCCGGAGGCGTGAGAGAGATCGCCATGTCGCGAGGTTCTCGACGCATCCGGACGGCCCTTTCGAAAGACCACTAGCGCTTGTGGTTCTCGGCTCTCGGAACCACTAGCACTAGTATCGCGGCGACGGTGTTCCGTTCGTTAGGCCGCCGAACCGAGCACCGGGCGCAAGAGCGTCTTGAGCCGGGCCCGGGCACGAGAGAGCCGCGAACGCACCGTGCCGACCGAGATACCGGTCTGCAGTGCGATTTCTTCGTACGAGAGGTCGTCGACTTCGCGCATCGCGACGACGACGCGAAACGGCTCGGGCAGCTCGTCGATGGCGCGCTCGAAATTCTCTTGCGTCAGCCGGTCGAAGCATGCGTAGTACGGATCGTCCGCGGCCCGGAATACCTCCGACGCGTCGCCGATCGCGAGCTGGAGACGTGCGAGCCGAACGTCGGAGCGTTTCCGCTTTTTATTGTGATCGAAGAACACGTTAACCGTTATCCGGTAGAGCCACGTGTAGAACGACGACTGTCCGCGAAAGTGGCGCAGGTTGCGGAAGAGACGGAGAAACACTTCCTGCGCGAGGTCTTCGACGTCGCCGGCCGGAGCGTTCAGTTGACCGAGAATGCGGCGGACGTGTGCGTCGTAGAAACGTACGAGTTCGTCGAACGCTTCGCGCCGACCCGCGCGATATGCCTCGATGAGCCGGAGATCGCGCGCGGCACGGATCGCCTGCTCGGGATTGACTTTTTTGCCTGCGGGCGTGTCGACCATGGTTTAAGGATAGGTATCGCGCGGCCGGCGCGATGTGAGTTCGCCTACGGTTGCGTGCCGAAGACCTCACCGGAACCGACGCCGCGTGCGAATGCGACGAGCGTTTCGATGCCGTACGCGAGCGAACGCTCGTCGACGCGGAATTCGGGACTGTGTCCCGGATGAATCGAGCCGAAGGCTTCGTTCCGGATGCCGTGACGGACGAGCAAGCCCGGAACCTTTTCGGCGAAGTATGCGAAGTCTTCGCCGCCCATCGTCGGTGCGGGTGCGAGTACGGGCATGGCGCTCGTCTTCTCGAGATACGTGCGAAACGTCGCGGCGAGCATCGCGTCGTTGATGACGGCGGGATAGCCCCAGAACATTTCGAGTTCGCCCTTGGCGCCATAGCCGGCGGCGACGCCTTCGACGATCCGGCGCGCGCGCGTTTCGAGTTGAGCGCGCACGGTCGGATCTTGCGAGCGGAACGTTCCGGTGAGTTTGACGCGATCGGCGATGATGTTGTTGCGATAGCCGCCTTCGATCGTGCCGATCGTAACCACCACGGTTTTGAGCGGGTCGATCTCGCGCGCCGCGATGTTCTGCAGCGCGAGCACGATCGCGGCCGCGCACGGGATCGCATCGACCGACAGATGCGGCGACGCACCGTGTCCGCCGCGGCCCGTCACGTGCACGTGGAATTCGTCGGCGGCGGCATTGCACGCACCCGGAATGAAAC
Organism: Vulcanimicrobiota bacterium; assembly: GCA_964657315.1. Lineage (GTDB taxonomy): Bacteria > Vulcanimicrobiota > Vulcanimicrobiia > Vulcanimicrobiales > Vulcanimicrobiaceae > CAZZUZ01. Next base: position 2,739 of record CAZZUZ010000130.1, on the reverse strand, counting down.
CGATCGAACCCGTATCGAGCCGCGGATCGACGTGCAGCATCGCGACCGCATCGATCTTCGGATCGTCCATCGCGCCCGCTTCGATCATCGGAAGCGCGCCGCCGGGGCCTTCTTCGGCCGGCTGAAAGAGCAACACGGCCGTGCCGCGCAGGTTCGCGCGATCGCTTGCGAGCACGCGTGCCGCACCGAGCAGCATCGCGGTGTGCGCGTCGTGACCGCACGCGTGCATCTTGCCGGGAACTTCGGAACTAAACGATTCGCCCGAGCGCTCCGTGAGCGGCAGCGCGTCCATGTCCGCGCGCAGCCCGGCGACCTTGCCGGGTAACGCACCACGCACGATGCCGACGACGCCCGTCTTCGCGACGCGCCGGTGCTCGATGCCGAGCGTGTCGAGTTCCGCCTCGACGATACCGGCCGTGCGTTCTTCTTCGAAGCCCAATTCCGGAAAGCGATGGATGTCGCGGCGAATCGCGATCGCGCGATCGGATACGTCGGTGGGCACGAGCAGCGATGTCATGGCGTCGGCGTTTCTACGCCCGAAACGTGGAGGCTTGCCGCAGGCGGACACGTACGGCCGCTCGCATATGCGTCGTTCGCAAACGCGCACCAGCGCCGTCGCGCGCGATCGAAGCGCGGCTCCATGCCTTCGCGCCGGGCCCGTGCGAGATCGGTTTGCGGAAATGCGTAGACCGCGTCGAGATCGCCCTTCTCGAGCGAGAGCAGCGCCGTATTGGGATCGGGAATCTCGCGCACTTCGACGCTCGCATAGAGGCGCGCTCCCGTACCCGCCGCCGGGAGTAGCTGCACGCTCGAGCCGGGCACGGTCCGAGCGACGCGGTAGCCCTGTCGCACGAAGGCGGAGACGAGCCGGTCGAGATCGTTCGAACCGGACGCGGCGGCGGTGACGACGCCCGCCTCGAATCCCGGTTGCGGCGGCGTCTGCGGCGTGCAGCTCGCGAGCACGACACCCGCAATCGAAAAAAACGTCAGGTTCCGAAAGCGGCACGAAGCCATACGATTCCCTCGATCGCGCCGAACGCGGCGAAGACGAAGAGCAGCGCGGTCACGACGCGCGACGGCCGCCGCGCGAGTGCGGTCACCAGCAGCGCGTACAGAAACGGCTCGAAATCCAGCGCGTGCCGCATGCCGTACTGCACTTGACCCGAATCGTAGTAGAGCAGCGACGGAATGGCGGTCGCGAGCGCGCAGAGCGCGAGAGCGAACGTCCGCACATTCGCGCCCGCGCGGCACGCGTATGCCAGCGGCAGGCTCGTAATGAGGATACTGAATCCGCCGTGTGGCGGCGTGACGTACGGAAATGCCGAGCCCAAGTCGGGTAGCCGGAGCGCGAATCGCTTCAGCTGCGGCGCGAGATACTGCGCCGAGAACATGGGCTGGTTCATCTTCGCGCGTTCGTCCATCGCGCGATACCAGATGCCGAAGCCCGGATCGCCGAGCGTTCCCCATCTAGCAAGATTATACCAAGCCGAGAGCGCGAATGCGGGCAGCAGCGAGGCGACGTACGCGACGGCCGGACGGGCCGAACGTTCGCGAGAACCCAGCAGCACCGCATAGGCGGGCAGCGCGAGGAGCAGCGGGTAACGCGAAAAGGCCGCGATCGCTGCGTACGCCGCGACGAGCCAGGGACGGCCCTCGTGAGCACACTCGTCGAGCGCGAGCAGCGTGAACGTAAACGCGCACACGTGCGCGAGAAACCACACGTCGCCGCGCGTCGCGCACGTGAAGAAACTCGTGCCGAAAAATCCGAAGGCCGTCGCCGCGATCGACGTCACGATTCCGACGCCCGCGCGCCGCGCGACGCGATACATCGCCCACGCCCCGAGCGCCCCCACGAGGTTGCAGAACATCGATTGGCTCGCGGCCGAACCGAGGCCGAAGACGATCGGTAGGAGCAAGAGCGCCGGCGCCGGCCCTTCGACCACATACGCCCGGCCGTGAAACGGGACGGCGTCGATCGACGGCCCGGGATAGTGCACCCACGCGTGCCCGTGCAGCCACGCGCTCGCGAGTGCGATGTCGTTCGTCGAAGACGTTTCGAGCCCGGCACGCATCGCGCACGCGAGTACGAAGGCTGCGAGCGCGACGAGGAACGGAGGCACGATCTTTCGTGCCTCCGCCTTCTCGTTCACGTCGGGAGCGCCGCCCGGTCAGCTGCGATAGCGCAGAAAGGCCGGTACCTCGATATCGTCCATGTTGACGGGTTGGACTTTTTCGAAGCGTTCGAAATTCGTGGCACCGAGCGACGGATCGTAGGCGCGGCGCGCGCCGAATCCGGCGGCGAGGACCGTGATGCGAACCTTGCCTTGGAGCGACGGATCGATCGACGCACCAAAGATGATTTGCGCGTCGGAATCCACCGCTCGTGCGATCATCTCGGCCGCTTCGTTGACTTCGTACATCGCGAGATCGGAGCCGCCCGTGATGTTGAAGATCACGCCGCGCGCGCCTTCGATCGTAGTCTCGAGCAGCGGCGACGCGATCGCCTTCTGGGCGGCGTCGGCGGCGCGATGCTCGCCCGAACCTTCGCCGATGCCCATCATCGCCGAACCCGCGTCGGTAAGGATCGTCTTGACGTCGGCGAAATCGAGATTGATGAGGCCCGGCTGCGTGATGAGGTCGGAGATCCCGGCGATGCCCTGGCGCAAGATCTCGTCAGCGTAACTGAACGCTTCTTGAAGCGGCGTGCGCTTCTCGATGATCTGCAGGATGCGTTCGTTG
>CAZZUZ010000129.1:0-7498 GCA_964657315.1 Vulcanimicrobiota bacterium | reverse complement strand
GTGCTCGCGCCGGGAGCGGGCGTCGCCGCAGGCGCCGTTTGAGCCGAGACGCCGAATCGGACAGTCGTTGCGAGCACCATCGACGCGGCCAAGACGAGTGGGGAGAAACGCATGCGAATCATGGTTCACTTGGGCTACGAACGCCCCTCCTCGATCGAGGCTCAGGGTAGCGGCAGCAGCGACGCCGCGGGCGCGAGCGGCGCGCCGGACTTCTCGGGCGAGCCCGCTTCGACGAGCTGACGATAATTGTTCAGCCGCGTCGTGAGCCGCGAGACGTCGGCGCCGAGCAATTTCGATGCGGCGATCGCTTTGAGTAGTTCGGCCGAATCGTAGGTGTAGTCGAACCGTTCGAGCGCGAGCGTGATCGCGTTGGACTGCACGTGCAGTTGCGAGTACGCCTTGCGCAACGCGAGACCGGTCTCTTTGTAGGTCGGATAGTTCGAGACCACGATCTCGCGTTTGACTCGCGCTTGATCGACTTTCGCTTTGAGTTCCGCGGCGCGCACGTTACCCGGATCGTATTTCGACGCGACCGCGAGCGCGTTCGCGGCCTCTTCGAATCGCGAGAGTTCGAACGATTTTTCCGCCTGTCCGATTTCGGCGCGCGCGAGGCCGGCGCGCGCGTGTTCGTCCTGTGAATTCACCGTAATCGCGAGCCGGTAGGCGAGCAGCGCCTCTTTGAGATTGCCGGCTTCGAGCGCCATGTCGCCTTGATGGTTACGCTGCGCGACGATGAAGCCGGTCAGACCGCCCGCGCAGCCGGTGCCGGCAGTCGCGAGTGCGAGCGCGCACACTATGCGACCGGCGACTCGCTCGAAGCGTGCTCGTGCTCTCACTCGACCCCTCATTTGGAATGATGAAAAACGTGGGCTCCCACGGCAATGAAATACGCCCCCGGGATGAAAATTGCTTGCGAGAGGATCCAGCCCAAGATCGCGGTGACGGCGAGCCAGAACACCATCCGGCGTACGTCGTCCGCGCCGCGCTCGCCCTTGACGGCTTGATCCGTGATGTACGCGGTCTTCGGATCGACGAAGAACGAGAACGCCACGGTGCCGATTCCGTTGACTAGCCCCGACAGACCGGTCGCCGTCGTGCGCGCGTCGAGGTCGATCACGCTCGCGTAGAACGACGACATCACGCCGACCGCGTAGACGGCGGTGACCACGACGTTGCCGACGAGCAGCGACGTCGGTAAGCCGCGTGGCGAGAAATCCGAGAGGCGGTAGATCGGCGGCGGCTTGACGCTACGCAGCACGTCGAGTATGACGCGCGGATCGAGAATGCGCAGCATCGCGCGCAGCATGGAACCCGTGCGTTCGAACGAGTAGACGCCGCGCGTGAAGAGCATGATGAACGTCGGGAGCAGCAGCATGCCGATCGCGGCGCCGAGGGTGCCCGCGGCGATGATCGAGCGTAGCTGCAGTCCGAAGATCGCGGGAATCTGACCCGTGCACGTCGCGCGCGCGGCGGCGCCGTCGGCGATACTGCCGAGCGCCGGCGTTACGACGAGATTGGCGAGCCGCGCGGCGAGCATGAAGAGATTGAACAACGAAATCGACGTGCCGATGCGCCCGGTGCGCACGCCCGCGATGCGTCCGGCGTACGCGCCGATCTGCATCGCGGTGACAACGACGTTGAGCGCTACGGCGGCGATGAGCGGACCCGAAAAGAAGTGAATCGCGGGCAGTGCGGCCGCGCAATCGGCCGCACCGTGCGCGGCGCTCAAGCCGCGCTACGCTGCCAAGAGATGGAGCCAGCTTCGAGCGGTCCGAGCACGCACAGCCCGAGGGAGTCCGGCACGAAGAGTTCGCGCGCGAGTGCGTGGACGTCGTCGAGCGTCACGGCATCGAAGCGTCGCTCGATCTCTTCGATCTCCATCGGACCGCCGAGGTTGAACTCGCTACGGCCCAGGCGCATCATGCGTCCCGCGCTGCTCTCGAGCGACAGCGTCAGGCTGCCCTTGAGATGTTCTTTCGCGAGGTTGAGTTCGGCTGCCGTGGCGCCGCGCGCGGACATCTTCTCGAGTTCGGTCGTGATGACGTCGACGCACTCTTGTACGCTCTGCGGCGACGTGCCGGCCGACACGCCGAAGAGCCCCGCATCGCGGTAGCCTTGCTGAAACGAGAAGACGCTGTAACAGAGGCCGCGCTTTTCGCGGACTTCCTGAAAGAGCCGGCTCGACATTCCGCCGCCCAGGATCGTGTCGAGCACCGAGAGCGTGAAGCGCCGTTCGTCGCGCACCGATAGGCCGCGCGCGCCGAGGAGCACGTAGGCTTGTTCGGTATCCTTATTTTTGATCACCGTGTCCGGCGTGTGCGTCGGCGAGTCGGGCGTCGGCGATTCGCCCGTCCCCGCATAGCCCGCGAACGCTTTTTCGACCAGTTCGACGAACGCGTCGTGCTCGACGTTACCGGCCGCGGCGAAGACGACCGTATTGGGCGCGTAGCGCAGGCGCATGTGCGCGCGCAGGTCGTCCGGCGTCAGCGCCGAGACCGTCTCCGCGTAGCCGATGGTCGGTTCGCCCAGGTCCGAGCCCGCCCACATCGTGCGCGTGAAGAGGTCGTGCACCATTTCGTCCGGCGAATCGTCGTACATTCGAATCTCTTCGAGGACGACTTTTTGCTCTTTGCGTAATTCGTCGGGCGCGAAGACCGAATGCAGGAACATGTCGGCAAGAACGTCGACCGCGAGCGGAACGTGATGGTCGATCACCTTCGCATAGTAGCAGGTCGCTTCTTTATCGGTGAACGCGTTGAGATTTCCGCCGACGCCGTCCATCGTTTCGGCGATCTCGCGCGCGCTGCGGCGCTGCGTCCCCTTGAAGAGCATGTGTTCGACGAGGTGCGAGACGCCGCGCTGTTCGGGCCGCTCGGCCGCGCTTCCGACGTCGGCCCAGATGCCGAGCGTCGCGGAACGCACGTAGGGCATGGTCTCGGTGATCACGCGTACGCCGCTCGAAAGCGTGGTTTTACGATACAAGAAAACGTCTCCGAAGTGGTAAAGGGCGGACCGGAGCAAGTTGCCCTAAGAGCGGAGCCGGCCCTTCAGCGTGAGGTCAGGCTGCGGGCCCAATCGGCGTCCCAGAAGACGTCACCGCCCGCGGCGAGCCGCGCGCCGAACGCGTCGCCCTCGCTGCGCTTCGCGGTCACCGCGAACACGATGCGTGAGGTGGGCATGGCGAGGTCGCCGCTGACGACTTCGTGGACTCGCGTGGGCAACGGTATGGTCGTCCACACATCGACTTCTTCGACCGAACTGTGTGCGAACGTCTGGGCCACGAGTTTGGAGATCTCTTCGAGAAAGCCGTCGCGATCGAGCGGCGCGTGAAACTTGACACCCGAGAGCGTCAGGCCCGCGACTGCGTGCGACCCGACCGCATCCACGCGAACCTTCATGATCTGCGCGGGCCAGCTCGTCGCGAACAATGTGTCGCCGATCCCGCGTGCGACGGCCGGGCGATTGCCGGCCGCCCGCGCGGCCGCATCGATATCGGCGAGCGAACCGTCGGCACGCGCATGAGCCGCCGTGAGCCAAATGATGGCCGCGACGGCACATGGGACGATCGCGCGAGATGACGCCCGGATCACTTTTCGGTCAGTAGCTCTGCGCGAAGTAGGCACGCACCGTCGCGGGCTCGCCGCACGCGACGCACGTTGCGGCGACGCCGGCTCCGAGCGGCCGCGTGTTACGTGTCGTCGCGCGCGTCTGCTCTTTGACGATCGCTTCGCAGCCCGGCAACGCGCACCACGGGATGTCGATCATTCCGGCTCGGTCCATCAGGAGCTTGAAGAACGTTTCGGAATCGTTCGCCGTGACGGTGTGCGTTTCGAGATAGTGGCGCGCCTGCGCGAGCATGTTGGCTTGAATCTCGACGAGCAGTTCGCGCAAACGCATCTCGACGTTCGCGAGGGGAACCGTTTCCTTGCCGCCCTCTTCGCCCTTTTCTCGATCCCGGCGCACGAGCGTCGCGACGCCCGCCTCGAGATCTTTGCTGCCGAGTTCCACGCGCACGGGCACGCCGCGCATCTCCCAATCGGCAAACTTGTTACCGGGGCGCAATTCACGCTCGTCGAGCTTCACGCGCAGGCCCGATTGCTTGAGCGTCGCGTACAGGTCGCGCGCGGCGGCTTCGACGTCTTCGGTGCCCTTGCGCGTGATCGGCACGACGACGGCTTCGATCGGCGCCATCTTCGGCGGCATGCGCAAGCCGCGATCGTCGCCGTGCACCATGATGAGTGCGCCGAGCATCCGCCACGACATGCCCCAGGACGTCGTCCAAGCGTACTTGATACTTTGATCTTCTGCCGCGAATTTGATGTCGTACGCTTTGGAAAAGTTCTGCCCGAGTTCGTGCGACGTCCCGGCCTGTAGGGCTTTGCCGTCGGGCATGAGCGCTTCGATCGAATAGGTATGCGTCGCCCCCGCGAACCGTTCGCTCGCGGATTTCTCGCCTTTGTAGACCGGCACCGCTGCGATGTCTTCGGCGACTTCGCGATACACTTCGAGCATCTGCGAGACTTCGGCCGCCGCTTCTTCCTCGGTCGCGTGCGCCGTGTGGCCCTCCTGCCACAAGAATTCGGCCGTGCGTAAGAACGGACGGGTGCGTTTTTCCCAACGCATGACGTTGGCCCATTGATTGATGAGCACGGGAAGATCGCGATACGACTGGATCCACTCGGCGTACATCACGCCGATGATCACTTCGGATGTCGGGCGGATCGCCAAACGCTCTTCGAGTTTTTCGTTGCCGCCGTGCGTCACCCACGCGACTTCGGGCGCGAAACCTTCGACGTGTTCCGCTTCGCGCGTGAGCAGATGCTCGGGAATGAGCAGCGGAAAATAGGCGTTCTCGTGGCCGGTCGCCTTGAAGCGTGCGTCGAGTTCGGCCTGCAGCCGTTCCCACAACGCGAAACCGTAGGGCCGCAGCACGATGCAGCCGCGCACAGGCGACTGCGAGACGAGCTCCGCCTTATAACACACTGCTTGATACCACTCGGAGAGATCGGCCGCTTTGGGCGGGATCTCTTTGACGAGCGGCGTTTTCTCGACTACGTCCGCCATAACAAGCGCCGAGGGTTCGCAAGAGCGCGCCGCTTGTCATGCACGCACCGATCGCCGGACCGCCCGGCATACTTCGGAGGATGCCGCCGCGAAGGACCGATTCGTGCCGAAACATACGAGAATCTACACGCGAACCGGCGATTCCGGAACCACCGGTCTCGTCGGCGGTCAGCGCATCAAGAAAGACGCGCTGCGCATCGAGGCCTACGGAACGGTCGACGAACTCTCGTGCGCGATCGGGCTTGCCCGCACCGCGCTCGCGAACGAATCGCATGCGCGCGCGCGCGACCTCGACGCATGGCTCGCTTGGACGCAGGACGCGCTCTTCAACCTCGGCAGCGACCTCGCGACGCTGCCCGGCGACCGCTGGGAAGGCATGCCGCTCATCGTCGCCGCCGACGCGGAGGCGCTCGAACGCGCGATCGACCGCGCGGAGAGCGATCTCGAACCGCTCGCCACGTTCGTCCTTCCGGGCGGCTCGTATCCCGGCGCGTTCCTCCATCTCGCGCGAACGGTCGCGCGACGCGCGGAGCGTCTGCTCGTGACGCTCGCAGCGAGCGAACCCGTCTCCGCGGACGTGCTGCAATACGTCAACCGTCTCTCCGACGCACTCTTCGTCTGGTCGCGCTGGATCAACGCCGCCCTCGACCGTCCCGAAAACACGTGGAACGCGAAAACGCAGCCGCCGGCGTGACCGAGACGCCCGACGAAGCCTACCATAACGGCTATCGCAATCTCATCGGCTGCGTCGAAGATTACGCGTCGCAAGCATTCGCCGATGAGATCGCACGGCCAGGCGGCCCGGTAGCATTCGATCCGCGAATGACGCTCACGGAACTCGCGAGTTGTTTCCACGACATGGATTTCGTGCTCGAAGACCGGGGACCGGCGGCCCTTGGATTATCGGACGTTTGTGTCGAGCGGCTCAAAGCGTTCCGAGATGCCATCGACGCCATCGTCGATGACGGTAGCCGTCACCCGCAGGCGCTCTACGAGGCATATTGGTCCGCGGTGTTCGGCGGCACGCAGCGGCCGTCGATACCGCGCGGTCCACTTTGGAAACCGGACGCGGAGATCGTCGCGACTCCGCAATGGCAACGGATTCAAACCGAAGCGCGTGCTCTACTGGCGCTCTTGCCGAAGCCCTCCTAGAACTCCGGTTCTTCGGTGGGGACGATCTGCGCCGGGTCCGAGCGCCAGAAGCCGTACGAAAAGAAAAAGACGAGCCCAACGACGAGAGCGAATGCGAACCACGACCACGTTTCGCGCGAGAGTCCGAGGACGGCGAGCGAGACCGAGCAGACGATGCCCGCGAGCGGAAACCACGGCGCGAACGGCACGCGGAACGTCCGAGGAATATCGGGCTTTTTCACCCGCAGAAAGAGCACGCCCGTGCAGACGACCGTAAATGCGAGCAGCGTGCCGATATTGACCAGATTGAGCAGTTCGACCAGCGGCACGATCAGCGCGAGGATCGCGACGAGGAACCCGGTGATCATCGTCGTGACGTACGGCGTGCGAAAGCGTGGGTGAATCTTTGCCACCGCGGAAGGCAGCATCTTGTCGCGCGACATCACGTAGAAGATGCGCGACTGACCGAGCAGCGAGCCGATCGTGACGCTCGTCGTACCCGCGATGATGCCCATCGTGATGATCCAATTGAGCACGGGCAGGTGCAGCGGCGCGAGTGCGAAGACGAGAGGGTTCTTGTCGGGTACGCTCTGCCACGGCGTGCTTCCGAGCAGGACGATCGCGGTGCCGCAGTAGAGCGCCGTCCCGATTCCGAGCGCGCCGAGCACGCCGAGCGGAATGTCGCGTTGCGGATTCTTGCACTCTTCCGCGGTCGTCGTCGCCGCATCGAAGCCGATGTAGCTGAAAAAGACGAATGCGGCGATCGGGATGATGCCGTACGGCTGCGACGCTTCGATCGCGCCGCCGAACGGCACGAGCGCGCCCCAGCCCTTCGGATTGAAGTCGTGAAAGTTCGCGCCGTGAAAGAGCGTGAGTCCCGCACCGATGAAGACCAGCAGCGCCGCGATCTTGAGCACGACGAACACGTTGTTGACGGTCGCCGATTCCCGGATGCCGAGCGAGAGCAGCGACGCGACGACGAGGATGAACACGGCTGCGATGACGTCGTACTGCGAGTGCGCGAGATCGTAACTGCCCGGTTGCCACCACTGACCGTGGATGACAAGATTTGACGTTTGGGCCCAAAAGGGCAGCGCGATTCCGAAGCTCTTGAGCACGTCCGCGACGGCCGCGGAGAACGCTTGCGAGACGGGCGCCGCGCTGATGCCGTACTCGAAGATCAGCGCGAAGCCGACGATCCAGGCGGCGAGTTTTCCGAGCGTCGCGTAGGCGTAGGTATACGCGCTGCCCGCGATCGGCACCATCGCGCCGAGTTCGGCGTAGCAGAGCGCGGCGAAGAACG
>CAZZUZ010000128.1:0-7514 GCA_964657315.1 Vulcanimicrobiota bacterium | reverse complement strand
TCTGGGGATTCGGCGTCGCCGGCGCGTTGCAGGAAACGGTGCCGCCGGAACTCGTGATCTTCAGCGGGGAGCTGTCGAGTCCGGTCAGCGGCAACGGCGAGGCCGGGCTGGGCGACGACGTGTCGATCATTGGCGAGAAGGAGAGGGCGAGCTGGCCGCCGATCTGCGTGCAATCGGCCAGGTTGCCGACGTCGGGCGACCGGAAGAAGTTCTGGATGGCGTTGAGCCCGGTGTTGCCCGAGCCCGGCGAGCTGGACGTCCCGAACACGTGCGTCTGCAAGTATCCGCCGGTGGTTACGGCGTCTTTGAACTGTGCGAAATCGTCCATCAGCAAGATGTCTTGCGACAGAGCGTTTCCGCCGTACGACGTACCCTGCGCTAGCAGAACTTTGTTGGTGACGCAGGTCGGAATCGGCGCGCCGAACGCGGAGAAGAACGCGTGCCGACCGCCGGTCGCGACGTTGGTCATCCCGCTCTGACATTCGGCCTGATCGGCCGTCGAGGCCGTCAGCGCCGCAGCGCCGCCCTGGACGGCCGTGTACAGGCGGTAGAGCGAATAATTGTCATAGGGGTTCGAGAGCTGACCGAGGACGCCGCCGTAACGGACGCCGAGCTGGACGCGTTCGCTCATCGTCGCTTCTTTGATCGCCCACATGGCGCCGAAGAGCACGAAGAGAAACAGCGGCATGGCGATCGCCGTTTCGAACAGAGCTTGGCCGCGACTACGATGTCTCGTTCTCATGATCACGGTCCGGTAGCTCCGATCGAGTTCGGGCAATCTTGACCGGCCGCGACGTTCGGGACGCCGTGCTCGGTATTATTGGGACGAATCGGAATGGAATTCCACCAGCCCAGACGCACGGACATTTCGTCGTCGTCGACGCCGGAGGAGAAAAGCCCCTTCGCTTCGTTATCTTGAGCGGCGTTACCGCCGAAATCCACTTGATAGAAGTCGTGCGATTGTCCCGCCGGTCTACCCGGCGTGCCATAGTTTTCGACGGGCTGGAAGTAGACCGGACTGCCGTCGAGTGCGAACCGGTCCGGATTGTAGAGGGCACCCGGTTCGAACCAGTCTTGCACGAACATCACATTGGTCGCGGCGGCACGGCCGATCGCATAATACGGCTTCGTCGTCATTTTGAAGAAGCTCGGGATCACCGGCGGTACGAGCGCACACGTGACGACGTCGACGATCACCGGCGCGAATAGTGACGCACTCTCCGTATCGTTGCCTTGCGCCGTCGTCGTCCCGTAACTCGGAATATTGATCAGCGTTCCGTCCGCGCTCACCGTCGAGAGTCCGTAGCCCGTCGTGGTTTGATTGCGCGTGTCGGTCGACGGCGTGATGTTCGCTTGCGTCGCGTTGAATTGATACTTGAACGAACAATCCCCGCCGCCGACGTTGTAGGCGAGTGACGACGCCGTACCGCTCTGATTGCAGTTGGCCTTGATCTCACCCATCAGCGCGTTTGCGTCGTTGTTCCAATTGGTGAAGGTCGCGTTGTAAGCGACTTTCTGCAACAACTTCGCCTCGTTCGTGTACCGGGTCACGGCCTGCATGTACTTCGGCGTCAATATCTGGTACACGGCCTCGCAGTCGGCCGTGTAGTCGGCCTGCGGCGTGCTGTTCGATTCGTAGCAGCCGCCCGAACCCGCCGACGCGAGCAAGATCGCATCGAGCAAATGCCGGATGCGATACTCCTCGACGTTCATGCCGTAGAGAAGTTCCATCATTTCGTTCCAACGCTCGCTTTGGAGCGCGAGCGTCGCCTGTGCGGCCGAATCCGCCGCATTCTGCGCGCGAATGTGCCAGCGAAGCGAATTCCCGTAATCGAGTGCCGTAAAGATGAGCGCGAGCGTGCCCAGAATACCGAGAATCCAGATCGGCAGGACCTGGCCGCGCGAAGCGTGCGTTCTCTTCATGATCAGCAGCCTTGTCCGGGAGCGAGAGGCGTACTCGAACCGGACACACCGCTCACGTCGTGGCCGTCGAAACTATAAATCTGCCGAACGGCGGCATCGACGGGAGCCGGCGTTCCGCTGCCACCGTACGCATCTTCCTGAGAAACCGGCGTGTCGTAGCCTTCCCAGACCTTGAACGAATTACTGGCCCCCACGCCGCCCGGAAGCGAGCGATTGAGATAGTAGATACCGGGTCCGCCGCCCGCCGTCGTGAGGCCGCCTTGATTGATATAGATCTGCTGGAGATTTTGATTGTTCTGAAAGAAGGTTGCGAGTTTGGCATAGAGCCGCTGATGACACGCGATCGTAGCGAACGTCGAATCCGTCGGCTTACTTCCGCTCAAACCGGGGGCCGCCGGAACGGTCGTACACGTCGAAGCGGGTGCCGACGAATCGCACCAATTATTGAAGTCTAAGAACTCCGCTACGCCGAGCGGCGTGTACATGATGTTGTTGCCGCCGCCACTGTCGCACGTCGTACCTTCGCTCGGGTTGAGCGACGAATCCCACGGAATGTTCCGCGTGCAGTGCGACATCAGATTGAAGCCGACGAAATACGGCGGCGTGTTCTCTCCGGCAGAAAAGATGCTACCTTGAAAACAGCGCGCCGGCGTCGGCGGGTTGGTCTGCGGATTGGGGGTCGGGGCGCAGACCGGCGTCGTGCTGCCGTAGTTGTCCGCATTCTCGGCATTGAAGTGGACGCCGTTCTCGAGCCACATGGGCTCGATCATCGTCCCGACGACGGAGATCGGCATACCGAGAATGTTCGCCGACGACTTATTTGCGGTCCCGACGACCATCGTACCCTGAACCATCGCGACGCCGCCGTGCCGGGTATTGACCGACGCCTGCTGTTCCGCCGAACCCGAAGCGGCATTGTAGCCGTAGTCCACCCGGATGTTGGAAGTCGGCGCGTTTTGCGTCGTAGTCGAAATATTGCCCTGCGGGATGCTGTTGTAGACGCCGTGTGCGGCCGCGTTGGGCGCGGCCGAGGCGCCTACGGAGGTCACGTGAGCGACTTCGTACGAGGCGCCGTCCGCCGACATCTGGTCGAAGCCGATGATCGAGAGAAAGACCGTGCCGAAGAGCATGAGGAAAATCGCGCCGACGACGATCGCCGACTCGACCAGGATTGCTCCACGCTGATATTCGTAGTTCTTCTTCATCGCTCTTACGGAGGCGTCACGACGACGCTGGACATGTTGTTTTGCATGCTGTTCTCACGGTACGAGGCGGCGCTCGCGATGGCGCCCCAGCCGATGAGGGCGGCGAGCGAGAAGATGGCGAGCACCAGCGCGAACTCGGCCATTTCCGACCCGCTCTCGTCTCTCGCGAAATCTCTGAACAATCGCTCCAATGCGCCCTCCGTGAGATGGAAAAACGGGCACCGCATGCGAACGCGGTCCTCGTCTCCCATACGGTACTTCGGCCGGGGCACGCTCGTCCATAGGACGAGAAGCGTGATATCGGTCACTCACGAGGCGTTTGTGGACATTCCGGTCCACGTTTCTCGGAAACTTTACCCGTCGTTTACGCGGTTCGGCGTTTCATGGAGATCGCCGCGCCCGGCTCGGGCAGCCTCGAAGCCCTCGATCTGAGCGCCGGATACGCCGAACTCGGGCCGCTGTTCGTCCAGCGCCTCGATCCGACGCCCCTGCCCGACCCCTACCTCGTCGCCTTCAATCCGGATGTCGCGGCGCTGCTCGGTCTCGATCCGGCCCAGGCGCAGCGCCCCGAGTTTCTGCGCGTTGCCGCCGGATGCGCGCGCTTCGGTGCGGTCGAACCGTTCGCGGCGGTGTATGCGGGGCATCAATTCGGCAGCTTCGTGTCGCAACTGGGCGACGGCCGCGCGATCACCCTCGCCGAGGTGGCGACGGCGGGCGGCCCCCTCGAATGGCAGATCAAAGGCGGCGGCATGACGGCGTTTTCGCGCTTCGGCGACGGGCGAGCCGTGCTGCGGTCGACCGTCCGCGAATATCTCTGCAGCGAGGCGATGGCCGGGCTCGGCATCGCGACGACGCGCGCGCTGGCATTGGCCGGAAGCGACGAGCCGATCTACCGCGAGACCGTGGAGACGGCCGCCGTGCTCACGCGCGTCGCGCCGTCGCATCTGCGTTTCGGGCACTTCGAGTACTTTCACTATCGCAACGCCCCGGAGCAGGTACGGGCGCTGGCCGACTACGCGATCCGGCGTTTCTCTCCACAACTCGCGAATGTAGCGGACGACGCGGAGCGTTACGCATCGTTTCTCGCCGGCGTGTCCGCGAAGACCGCGAACCTCGTCGCGCACTGGCAGGCGGTCGGCTTCGCTCACGGCGTGATGAACACCGACAATATGTCGGTGCTCGGCCTGACGCTCGACTACGGCCCGTTCGGCTTTCTCGACGGCTACGTGCCGGGCTTCATCTGCAATCACACCGACGCCGGAGGCCGCTATGCGTTCGACCGGCAGCCGATGATCGCGCGCTGGAACTGCCAAGCCCTGGCCGCCGCCCTGACCACGCTCGTCGATGTCGGACGGGCGCGTGAAGCGCTGCAGGCCTTCGACGAAGAGTTTGCGCGCACGATGCCCACGCTCATGCGAGCGAAATTCGGCCTCGCGGTCGCCGAAGAAGGCGATGGCAAGATCATGTCTGCGGCGCTCGACGCCCTGGCACTGCACGCGGTGGATTTCACGGTTTTCTTCCGCGCGCTCTCACGCTTCACACCCGGCAACAACGCGGACGCAGCGCTCGAAGCGCTCTTTCCCGACGACTCGTGGGCGGTGTGGCGCGCGCGGTACGTCGCTCGGCTGGCGCGCGAGACGCAACCGGAGGCGCGGCGGCACGCCGCAATGCTCGCAACCAACCCCGCCGTCGTCTTGCGCAACTCACTCGCGCAGGAGGCGATCGAGGCCGCACAGTCGCGCGACTACGCGCCGCTCGCCGCGCTGCACGCGGCGTTGCGCGATCCGTTCGAAGAGCGCCCGGAACACGCGCACTTCTACGCTCCCCCGCCGCCGGGGTCGAGCGCGATCGAGGTCAGCTGCTCTTCGTAGCCGGCCCAGGGGCAGGTCCATCGCGCCTACGCGACCACCGCGATGCTGCGGATCGCGAGCACCTAGCAGGGCGGAGACGACCAAGACCGCATAGGTCATCCGCCCGTCGTACCAGCCCGAGGCAACGGGAAACCGGGCTGCAACGGCCCTCTGCCTCCTTGAAAAGTGGTTGCCCACGCTACGGGCACTTGCTATCGTTTGTGCGACCGGTTCTCGGATTCGAGAGCCGAACTTCCGCAATCCGCCGTCCAATAACACATCGCCGTCCCCGACGTTCGGGGCCATCGGAAGCCGCACGACGCTTCCGGTAATGAAGAAAGGGCCCGTGGCAGAACACGAAGCGCAAGCCTACAAAGATCCCGGGACGCCCGAAGAGCAATCGCGCCGGACGTTCCTCGCGAACGCCACGCTCGCCGTCGGCGGCGTGATCGGCCTGGTCTTGACCGTGCCGCTCGTGGGATCGCTCATTCCCGAATCCTTGATCGCTCCCGACAAGGTCGCGGCCGGTAAACCGGTCCCGCTGCCCAAGGACGGCTGGTCCAAAGTGGCCGTCAAGCCGGGAACGCCCGTGAAGATCAACTTCTCGTTCCAGTACGCCGATGGCTATTTTCCGCCAGCCGACGACGACCAGTTCGTCTGGGGCATCAAGATGACGTCGGATCAAGCGTCGGCATTTCAGAACAACCGGCCCGACCTCTTCAAAGCGCCGGCCGGCAAGGTCCCCTACGCCGCGACCGACATGGGCTTCGTGATCTTCAGCCCGATCTGCCCGCATCTCGGCTGCCGCTTCGTCTGGGACGACTCGGCTACCAAGTTCGCTTGCCCGTGCCACGGCTCGCAATTCGACGCGACCGGCAAGAAGATCGCCGGCCCCGCGCCGCGCGGCCTCGACCCGCTGCCGCTCAAAGATGCCAGCGGCACGGCTCAAGTGACCTGGATTCAATACAAGTCGGGCACCCCCGACCGCATCATCGTTGCGTACAACTAACCGGGAGCTTCGAGTACTTTGAACGTCATCAATTGGGTCGAGCAGCGAACCGGATTCGTAAGCCTCGCGACGGATTTCCTCACCGAAGACGTCCCGGGCGGCGCGAGTTACTGGTACGCCTTCGGTAGCGCGACCATCTTCGCGATGGTCCTGCAGATCGTTACCGGCATCTTCCTCACGTTCTACTACGCGCCGTCCACGGCGTCGGCGTGGGAATCCACCAACTACATCTATCATCACGTGCCGTTCGGGCAGTTCGTGATCAGCCTCCACTTCTGGGGTGCGACCGCCATGATCGCGCTGCTGATCATGCACATGCTCCAAGTACTGCTCTGGGGCGCGTACAAGGCTCCGCGCGAATTGTCGTGGGTCGTCGGCGTACTGCTGCTCGTCGTCACGCTGGTCCTCGGCCTCACGGGCTACCTGCTGCCGTGGGACATGAACGCGTACTTCGCATCGCAAGTCGCGATCAACATCGCGGCGTCGACGCCGGGCGGCGGCATCGTCCAGCAGCTGCTCAGCGACGGTAACGGCATCGGCACGCTGACCATCAATCGCTTCTTCGGCTTGCACGTCTGGCTGATGCCGGCCGCGCTCGTCGCACTCGTCGGCGCGCACCTCGCGATCTTCCGCCACAACGGCTCCGCGGGTGCGCCGATCGACAAAGACCTCAAGAAATTGCCGCAGGGCCGTTTCTGGCCGAACCAGATGTTCATGGACGCCGCGGCTTCGCTCGCCGTGTTCGCGATCATGGTGCTGCTCGCGATCTTCTCGCCCGCGCCGTTCGACGTGAAGGCCGACCCGACGAAGCAATTCATCGCCTATCCGGCGTGGTATTTCTTGGCGCTCTACGGCATGCTGCGCATCGCGGGTCAGACGCCCGCGGCCGTTCAGCCGATCGCAAACCTCTTGGCCACGGTCGTCATTCCGGGCGGATTCGTCGCGCTGCTGATCTTGCTGCCGTTCATCGACCGCAATCCCAGCCGCGAAATGACGCGCCGTCCCTGGGTTCTCGGCCTCACCGCACTCGTGCTCGTCATCGCCGTCGGCCTCTCGCTCTACAGCGGCCTCGCCGTACAGAAGGAACAGGCCGATTCCGGCGGTGGCGGCGCACCCGCGGCGGCGGCGCAAGCCGACAACACGCTCGGCGGCAGCGCTTCGGCGGGTTCGGCATCCAGCAGCACGGGCGGCGGCTCGGGCAGCCAAGTGGCGGCCTCCGGTAAGGGCGCGTCGGTCTTCTCTGCAAACTGCTCGTCGTGCCACGGCGCGGCAGGCGCGGGCGGCGTCGGACCGAGTCTCGTCGGCAATAAGGACGTCAACGGACCCGCGGCCGGCATCGAGCACACGCTGCTCTACGGGCTCCAGGGCAAAGCGATCGACGGCAAATCGTACGCCGTCGCGATGCCCGCATGGAAGGGCAACCTCTCGGACGACGATATCGCGTCGGTCATCACCTACATCCGCTCCTCGTGGGGCAACAAGGGCTCGGCCGTTACCGCAGCCGATCTGGCCAAAGTCTCGAAGTAG
>CAZZUZ010000127.1:0-7526 GCA_964657315.1 Vulcanimicrobiota bacterium | reverse complement strand
ATTTTACGGGCGTGCCGTGCGTCGTCGATCTCGCGGCGATGCGCGACGCGATGGCTGACATGGGCGGAGATCCCAAGAAGATCAATCCGCTGCAGCCGGTGGAACTCGTGATCGATCACTCGGTGCAAGTCGATAAATTCGGCACGCCCGAGGCGTTCGCGCAAAACGCGACGCTCGAATTCGAGCGCAATCGCGAGCGCTATGCGTTCCTCAAATGGGGACAAGTCGCGCTCGACGGTTTTCGCGCCGTTCCGCCCGACACGGGCATCGTGCATCAGGTCAACATCGAATATCTCGGCCGCGTCGTCTTCGGCGCGGGCGGCGCCGGCGAAACGACGCAGGGTGCGGCCGCCTATCCCGATACGGTCGTAGGCACCGATTCGCACACCACGATGGCCAACGGCCTAGGCATCCTCGCGTGGGGCGTCGGCGGCATCGAAGCGGAAGCCGCGATGCTCGGCCAGCCGGTCACGATGCTCGTCCCCGACGTCATCGGCTTCAAGATTTCGGGCAAGCTCGGCGAAGGCGTGACCTCTACCGATCTCGTGCTCGCGATCACGCAGATGCTGCGCAAGAAGGGCGTCGTCGGAAAATTCGTCGAGTTTTACGGCGCGGGTCTCTCCAATCTCGGCGTGGCGGATCGCGTGACGATCGGCAACATGTCGCCCGAATACGGTTCGACGGTCGCGATCTTTCCGATCGACGATCACACGCTGTCGTATCTCAAACTCACGGGACGTTCCGCAGAGCAGATCGCGCTCGTCGAAGCGTACGCGAAAGAGCAAGGTCTCTATCGCACCGATGCGTCGGCCGATCCGATCTTCAGCGATACGCTCGAACTCGATCTCTCGACCGTCACGCCGAATCTCGCCGGCCCGCGCCGCCCGCAAGATCGCGTCGCGTTGACGGACGTCAAAGTCGAGTTCAACAAAGCGCTCGCAGAGTGGCAACACGTTCGCGACGGTGTAAGACCTGCGAACGGCGCCGGCACCGGCGGCGGAACGGCGGTCGCGACGCGACCCGACGTCGACAAGCTCTCCGACGGCGCGGTCGTCATCGCCGCGATCACCTCGTGCACCAACACGTCGAATCCGTCCGTCATTCTCGGCGCGGGGCTGGTCGCGAAGAAGGCTGTCGAACTCGGTCTGACGCGCAAGCCCTGGGTCAAGACGAGCCTCGCGCCGGGATCGAAAGTTGTCACCGATTATCTCCAGAAGTCGGGACTCACGCCGTATCTGGATCAGCTCGGCTTCAATCTCGTCGGGTACGGTTGCACGACGTGCATCGGCAACAGCGGTCCGCTGCCCGAAGACGTATCGGCCGAAGTCGCCGATAACGACATGATCGTCGCCGCCGTGCTCTCCGGTAATCGAAATTTCGAAGGCCGCATCCATCCGCAGGTTCGCGCGAACTATCTCGCGTCGCCGCCGCTCGTCGTCGCGTATGCGCTCGCGGGCCGCATGGATATCGATCTCACGACCGAGCCGCTGGGCACGGGCAAAGACGGCAACGCCGTGTACCTCAAGGACGTCTGGCCGACGAACGCGGAAGTCGATGCGGCGATCGCGGAGTCGGTGTCCGAAGCTGCGTTCCGGGCGCGTTACGCGGACGTCTTCGCGGGCGACGACAACTGGCGCAAACTCGACGTGCCGACCGCCGAACGCTATGCGTGGGATCCCAAGAGCGAGTACGTCAAGAAGCCGCCTTACTTCGACGGCATGCCCGCGCAGCCGGTCGCACCGGGCGACATCCTGGGCGCGCGCGCACTGCTCGTCGTCGGCGACAGCATCACGACCGATCACATCTCGCCCGCCGGCACGATCGCAAAGAGCAGCGCCGCCTCGAACTACCTGATCTCCAAAGGCGTCGATCCCGCGGACTTCAACTCGTACGGCGCACGCCGCGGCAATCACGAAGTGATGATGCGCGGCACGTTCGCGAACACGCGCATCAAGAACGCGCTCGTCCCGGGCGTCGAAGGCAGCTTTACCAAATATCTGCCGGCCGGCGAACGCATGTCGATCTTCGATGCGACCGAGAAGTACAAAGCCGACAAGACGCCGCTGCTCGTCCTCGCGGGTAAGGAGTACGGCTCGGGCTCATCGCGCGACTGGGCCGCCAAGGGACCGATGCTGCTCGGCGTCCGCGCGGTCATCGCCGAGTCGTTCGAACGCATCCATCGCAGCAACCTCATCGGCATGGGGATTTTACCGCTCGAATATCTGCCCGGCGAATCGCGCGCGACGGCCGGGCTCACGGGCGAAGAGGCGTTCGATATCGTCGGCCTGACCGAAATCATCAAGCCGCGCAGCACGTTCACGGTGCGCGCGCGCAACGAGAACGGCTCGATCATCGAGTTCACCGCCGTCGTGCGAATCGACACGCCCGACGAGGCGGAGTATTATCGGCACGGCGGCATCCTGCAATACGTCTTACGCTCGCTCGCCAAATAACTCGGGCGGTTAGCGATCGAACGAGCGAGAGCGGATGCAAACGATCGGGGTCCGCTTCACGTTGAGTGGAGCAAGGCGCAGCTATTCGCCTGTGTGCGAAAGATGTGAACCTTGCCCTACGAGTTGACGGTCGTTGCCAACAGACAGAATCCGGACGGCCGCGGCGGCCGTGCCAAGCGCAAAGCGCCGACGGTATCGACGATCTCGCTGCGCGGCGTTCTCGAGGAAGGAGCGGCGGAAGCCGTCTTGAGCGCGATCGGGGACGTCGTCGCGGATTCGATCGTCGTGGCGTTCGACGATGTCGACATCGCAGACGATGCCGGCATCGAGCGCCTCGTGGCGGGCGTCATGCGCTTTCGCTCGGACGGCGTGAACGTACAAGTTCTTGCGAACTCGGACGAATGTCACGCACGGCTCGCAAACGAAGCCCGTTCGCGCGATTGGCTCCTATCGCGTTCGGCGAAGGAAACCGAAACGCCGCGAAAGGCGCTCCACACCGACGGCAACATTTAACTATTTCCTAAATGCAAAAAGCCGGTACGACTCATCGAGAGCCGCACCGGCTTTTGACGCGAAGAGCCGGTTAACGAACGGGGAGTATGCCCGTTCCGGTCGGCATCGGTGAGACGTCAGCCGAGGTCGTCGGACCCGGTGACGGCGGCGGATCGGCCGATGCGGTACCGGCCGGCGAAGTCGTCGCGATGGCCGCTACGGCGAGGGCGAGACCCAGGGTCGTGATGAGGATGCGTTCTCTCATGCGCCCACGTTACCCAGGAGGAGCTGCAGCTAGCCGTGCTTGCCTAGCGGACCTCGGTATTGCTCGGATCTGCGGGATCTTCGGTTGCCGGATCGTCGGCATTTTCGAGGATATCGCTCGCCGGATCGGGCTGGCTCGATGCGGTCGCGTTCGACTCGCCGGAAGCGGATTCGTCTTCTTTGCTCATGCGAAACGGTGTTGCCGAAACGCCGACGCTCAAACAAGGTCGCCCCCTGCCGATGCGGTACAACGACTGCAATGCTTGCCGGTCATAAAATCGCCGTTCTGCTGTCGTTCGAAGGGCCCGATCGCTACTCGTCGATCGGCGGTCTCGGAACGCGCGAAACGTCGTTCGCGCGCGCGCTCGGCGAAGCCGAAATGGAGACGCATCTCTATTTCGTCGGCGATCCCAACCTCGCCGCGGAAGAAACGTTCGCACCCGGCGTGACCGTGCATCGCTGGGCGCAATGGATCTCGGCGTACTATCCGCGCAACGTCTACGACGGCGAAGAAGACAAAGTTCGCGAGGTCACGGCGAGCCTGCCGCGCGCCGTCATCGATACGATCGTCGCGCCGGCCGCGGAACGCGGCGAACGCGTGCTCGTCATCGCCGAAGAATGGCAGACGGCGAGCGCGACGATCCTGCTCGACGATCTGTTGCGCGAACGCGGCCTGCGCGGTTTCGTGACGATTCTCTGGAACGCGAACAACACGTACGGCTTCAACCGGATCGATTGGAGCCGCCTGCGTCACGCAGCGGCGATCACGACCGTGAGCAAGTACATGAAGTTCGAACTCGCGCAGTGGGGCGTGCCCGCGCTCGTGGTCCCGAACGGCATTCACGAGAGCCTGCTCGACGGACCGCCGCGCGAACTGGTGTCGCGGCTGCGCAAGGCGCTGCGCGGGAAGCCGTCGCTCGTCAAAGTCGGCCGCTACGACCCCGATAAGAATTGGATGCAGGCGATCGACGCCGTCGCGGAACTACGCGCGCGCGGTTATGCACCGCAGCTGATCGTGCGCGGCGGCCGCGAGGCGTACGGCGACGAAGTGTTCCGGCGCGCGGCCGAACGCGGCCTGAGCGTGCAGCGAATCGAAGTCGACGGCGACGACATCGAAGCAATAGCGAGCGCACTCGAGAAGGCTACGGCCGAAGTCGTCGATCTCAAAGCGTTTCTACCCGACGACACGCTGTACGCGCTCTACGCGTCCGCGGACGCCGTGCTCGCCAATAGCGGCAAAGAACCGTTCGGACTCGTCGGCCTCGAAGTCATGGCCGTCGGCGGCATCCCCGTGTGCGGCGCGACCGGCGAAGAATACGCCGAGCCGTTCGTCAACGCGCTGGTTTGCGACACGAGCGACGGCCGCGAACTCGCGGACTACCTGTCGTCGATGACCGGCGACGAACGCCGCGCCGACCGCATGCGCCAGGCCGGCTACGCGACCGCCAACCGCTTCGTCTGGCAGAGCGTCCTGGAAATCTTAGAAAAAAAAATAGCCTACGTCTCCCGCTAGAGACGTAGGCTATTCTTACCTAGATCGACGCCTTAAGGCGATCCTCTCCGAAGCAACGCCTCAGAACTGGTTCCAAAGCAACTGGTTGTAGACTTCGTGGTGATACTGGACTTCGGCGCCCTTGACGAAGGTGCCGAGGAGGCGGGCGCAGCGATCGGCGCTGGCCTGCTTGAGATCGGCGTAGCGGCCCTTGACGTCGGCCCCGAGCATCTTCGTCGTCCATTCCGACGCGCGGAAGTTCGCTAGAGCGTCGTAGATGTTGTCGGGCAAGTACTTTTCGGCCTGACGCAGATTAGTCTCTTGCGAGATGCTGCCTTCGATACCGGTCTGGAAGACCGCGAGCATCGTGAGATACGGATTCGCGTCGGGGCCGACCGAACGGACCTCGACGCGCGCGCTCTTCTCGTTACCGAACGGGATGCGGACCATCGAGCCGCGATCGATCGCGGACGCCTTGATTTGGTTCGGCGCTTCGAAGTGCGGGTCGAGACGGCGGAACGCGTTGACGCTGGCGTTGAAAATCAGGCAGTTGTCTTGGCCCGCCGTGAGGAGGCGGTCGATGAAGCTCCAGCCGAACGCGCTCGTGCGTTCCTGGCCGTTCGCATCCCAGAACAGATTCTTGCCGTCCTTGCTCACCGAGACGTTCGTATGCATGCCGCTGCCGTTGACGCCGACGACGGGCTTGGGCAGGAAACTCGCCGTAAGGCCGAGGCTCGTCGCGACCTGACGGCAGACCAGCTTGTAGAGCGCGATGGTGTCGGCCGCGGCAGTCACTTCGCCGTACGTGTAGTTGATTTCGAACTGCGACGGCGCGACTTCGGGATGGTCTTTTTCGTTCTCGAAGCCCATGGCGCGCTGGACTTCCGCGCACGTGTCGATGAACTTGCGCAGCGGATCGCCCGGAAGCGAATGGTAGTAGCCGCCGGTGTTGACGAGTTCGAACTCGCCGGTCTCGGCGTAGGTCTGCTCGGCATCGATGCCGTTGAAGACGAAGCCTTCGATCTCGTTTGCGGCGTTGAGCGTGTAGCCGTTGGTGTCGAACTGCTTCTTCGCAAACTGTTTGAGGATGCCGCGGATGTCGGCCTCGTACGGCGCACCGTCGCGGCTGAGCACGTCGGCGAACACGATGACCTTACCCGACCCGAAGATGTCGGCGGGCACCCAATAGAACGAGCCCCAATCGATGACGAGGCGAAGATCGCTCTCTTTCTGCGCCGAGAATCCGCGAATCGACGAACCGTCGAACGTCAGGTTGTCGTAGGCGCCGAGCAAGAACTTCTTGTCGTAGTCGAGCATGTGCAGGCGGCCTTCGAGATCGCTGAACATGACGGTGACCGCTTTGATGCGCTTCTCGCCGGAAAGATACTTGAGACGAATCTCTTGAAGCTTGTCGATCGCAACGCGATCCTTGCGCTGCTGTTTCGCTTCCAGATTCAGCTCTTCGAGTTCCGCATACGGAAGCGTCAGATAATCGCGTAGTTCCACGGACATTACGTTGCGTCGCACTCCTAGACGAATGGCACGGTGATAAAAATACCGGCGCCCGACCCGGGTCGCTCGGTCCCTCATCTGGTTCGCGGGGAAGGCCCGGGACCCGGGACCGCGCGTGCGTCGCTTGGTGCGTCGAGAGGCGCCCGATTTGGCAAATTGTCTAACGCAGACTTGCGTCCGAACCGGCGCGGCGGTATGCTTGTGTTTAGCCTTTTGTACAATGGAATGGAATTCGAATGTTGACGTTTGACCAATGGATCGATGCCGTGAACGACCGCGTGAAAGCGCGCCTCACCTCGGATGTGAGCACGCAGGAGCTCTCGAACGACGGCGCCTGGTGGATCGGAGCTTCCGGAAACGTCGCGGCAGCGCTCGATGACGACGGCCGGACCGCGAAGTTCTCGTGCGACGGAGGTAGCCGCTTCACGGTGGCCTTCCGCGAGCCGCAGGGCGACGCCGTCCTGATCGGCGACCGCGTGGCCGATCAGCTCGCCGGCCGCCGCTAGCTCCGCGAAAAGCTGCCGTCGGCGTGACGCCGGCAGCTCGGTCCGTTAGACGCTTGGCCGATGCCGCGGTCGGCCCGAGGGCGTATCGTCGCGAGATGGACGCGCTCCTCGCTCTCCACCACCGATTCGGCCCGGAACTCTCGCTCGAACGAGACGGCTCGGGCGCCGTTTTCTCCTTCGACGGCCAGCGAGCGATGCTCGAGTGCGAAGGCGATCTCGTGCGGGCCACCTTTTACGACCGGCCCGCACGTGACGTCGCGCTCGGTCGCTCGTGGATCCCTCGCTACCGTTGCTCGAGCCCCGCCTATTCGCTCGCCGAGGCGGACTGCGAACGGCTCGCCCGCGACGTTTCCGATTTCTTCGGCGGCACTCGCGAACCGCGATTCGCGTTCGAATCGCTGATCTGATCGTAAGAAATTCTTAGCGGAGTCGAGCGCTTTCTGCTGTAAGGACCGGCCGCATGAGCAAGACCGAAGCCGAAATCCTGGCCGCATACGAGTCCCGCTGTGCGAAACTCGCTTCGTACGCGAGCTCCGCCGGAATTACGCTCAAAAAAGGCCCGAAGACCGAGATCACCGTTTCGGCCGCGTCGGGAAGCGTCGTTTTCCCGATCGCGTCGGATCCGCGCGATTGGATCGAGCTCAAACCGGAAGCCGCCTTTTACAGCCGCATGCTCGACGTCAAGAGCTGGCGTAACGTGCGTTTCGAAGCCGCGACGAACGGCACGTCGCCGGACGCAGTCGACGTGCGCGCCGAACTCCCGTCGTTTCTCAAAGAGGCGGGAGCCGAGGCCGAGCGCGGCCGAGC
>CAZZUZ010000126.1:0-7580 GCA_964657315.1 Vulcanimicrobiota bacterium | reverse complement strand
GTACGAATGGCGGAAGCGTCAAAGTCGCGACGTTCTCGACGTCGACGAACACGTGGTCGTCGCCGTCGTTCACCGCGGCGACGAACATCACGAGCTTCGTCGCGGGCAGCGAAGGCGTTTCGCTCGCACTCGACGCGAACGGCGCGCCGCACATCGCATATGCGGCTGCGGGCGCGTCCGGGCAGACGCACATCATGTACGCGAATCGCGTGTCGGGCTCGTGGTCGGCCCCGGTGTCGGTTAACGACGAAACCATTGCGAGCGGCACGAACGCGATGCATCCGACGCTCGCGTTCGCGCAAGACGGATCGCTGCTCTTCGCTTGGCTCGACGGCGGCGCCGAATACACCGCGGGCACGATCCACACGCGCGTGCGCTCGTCATCGGGATCGTTCTCCGCATCGACGTTGATTTCGGGTCAAGCGCTGTCGTCGGTAGACGACGGACCCTCGCTGCTCGTTACGCCGGACGGCACGCGCCATCTCACCTTCGTCGATCCCAACGTCACCGTAAAATACTGGTACGGCCCCGACGGCGTGACGTGGCACGGCGATCGTCAGCCGCCCTCGCAACAGACGCACGATCCGTCGCTCGGACCAGACGGCGCGTCGGGCGTGTACATCTACGGCCACGGCACGCCGCAGGGCGCGATCGATGGAACCGGCGTCAATGTGTATCGCTTCCATCTCGCGGCGGGAAATACGGGATGGTCGCCGTTCGCGTTGTATGCGTCGGGTACGTACGATTGTTCGGTCTCGACGCGGTGGTCGCAATTCTTCATGCGTTTCCCGGCCGAAGTGGACACGATTTTCTGGAATAACGACACGATCGCGCTCTCGGCTGGATCGGGTTAACGCGATTCGACGCGGCGGCTTTGCGGTATACGTTGCGAATGGATATACGCGATACGGAAGTCCGCGATCAGTCGATTCCCGAGCGAGCGGAAACGCTTACGAACGAACTCAAGGTTCCGCCCGATGCGGCCGTGTCCGCGGCGCGCGACCGCAATGCCCGCAACCCACGCGAAAGCCCGCGTCGGAAGACGTCGAGCTCGACCGCATCGCCGCCGCGCAGGCACAGAACGCGCACGACGGCAAAAAGGCCGCGCACGAATAGCAGCCGGCTACGGGCCCGATTTGAGCTGAGCGAAGTAACGCGAAGTAAGCGATCGGAAGGTGTGAGACATGATCGATGTCACATCGGGCTTGCGAATCGCTGCGTTTTGAATCATTAGTCCAAGAAAAATTCCACTTGGGGGGCTTTACGAATTCTTCAAACGGAGTATAATCCAGAACACCACACGCGACCGAACGATGAAACGAGAGGTTTGATACGAGAGTGGCAGATCTGAAGCTCGACCGGAACCCAGTTTTCGAGGACGTTGCCCTCGAACGAATGACCGAGTTTGAGCGGACTCATGCAGAAGAACCTGCGAAGGTGCGTCGACGATGAAAGCCTGCGAAGCTTTTTAGGAGGCGCGAGCCGCGAGGTTTAGCCTGGAGACGTTCCGGGCGGCGCAGTCGAAAAAGACGGCGGCTAACGACTTGACTATTCTGCGAACGGGCGCTCTTTAATGGGCGCCCGTTTCGCATCGTCACCTACGTGCCGAGATCTCGCGCACGGTGTTTTCTTCGAGATCGGTACGAAGAGGTGGTCGAGCCGGCCCCCGGATGTTCGAGGAGAAACGGCAAGGCTGAAGTGTTCGCGGACGGGTCCGGCGTTCGAGAAAACGCCGGATGTTGCGTTCCGGCTAGAAGCGCCCGTCTTCTTTACCGAATCGCCCGTTCCGGCGCCTCGATCTGCCTTTTGTACGCCGCGAGTTCGACGTCGCCGTCGAGTTCGTTGAGCTTGGTCTTCAACTGCTCCTCGAGTTCGGCGTCTTGCCACATTCCGCGGCGGCGCGTGTCGAGTAACGTCTCGCCGAGTTCGCGCGTCTTGTGCGGATTGGCATCGGCGATGCGTTCCCAATCCTCGAGCGTGACTTCGACCGTGCGCTTCCAGAGTTCGGGCGAGATCGTGTTGCCGAGCGCGGCCTCGGTCGAACGCATTGCTTTGAAGATGTCCCCGAACTCCATCACGCCCGAGTAGCCGTGTTCCATCATGCGGTCGCGCCATGCCTTGGAATGGAAGCGCGTGAGCACGCCGTTGACGACGACGTTGCGGAAGTTGCGCACGACGGGTTCGCGCTTGGTCAAGTCGCTCACGACGATCATCGTGTCTTCGCTGCCGAGCGAGCGTTTTGCGGCGCCGAACGCCGACGTGAACGATGCGAACATGTCTTCTTTGACGGGACCGCCCGCGGCCATCTGCACGAGCGGTTGCTGGATGACCTCGACGCGCTCGACGATGTACCGCTGTACTTCCGGCGCGTGCACGATGCGCGTCGCGGTGAACTCCGGAATATACGCGTTACAGTTGTCGTTCATCCACGCGGCACCGATGTCGCGATAGTCTTCGAATCTGCCCGTATCGAGCATCGCGCCGACCTGGCCCATGAACGCGTCCTCACCCATACCGAAGCAGCGCGCGCGGGCGAGCTGCGGATCGATGCCGGTCGCGATGAGTTCGTCCGAATGCTTCTTGACGTAGTTCCACTCGTGCGGTTCGTCGGCCGTCGCGGCGAGCTGCGCGGCTTCATGAATCAAGCGTACGGCGCCGGGGAACGTATTCTTGAAGACCGTCGACGTGTTGGCGAGCACGTCGATGCGCGGCCGGCCGAGTTCGTCGAGCGAGATCAGCTCCGCGCGTTCCGCGCGATTGAAGCGGTCTTTCGCGACGCGCGCGCCCATCAGTTCGAGCGCCTGCGCGATGCCGACGCCCTCGCTCTCGAGCACTTCGGAACCCCAGAGTACGACGCCGACGGCTTCGGGCAGGCGGCCGCGTTCGGCGACCGTCGCTTCGAGCAATTGCACGATCGTGCGTTTGCCTTTGCGCTGCGCGGCTTCGCGCGGCAGCATGCGCACGTCGGTGGATGCCATGTTGCGCCCGGTGGGCAGCACGTTCCAATCGCCGACGACTTCGCCGCCCGCGGACGGCTCGACGTATTTGCCGTCGAGCGCGCGCAGCAACCCGTCGCGTTCGGCATCGCCGACGCGTCCGAGCTGCGTGAAGAGTTCGCGCGCACGATCGACGTATGCCGCGAGCGTCTCGAGTTCGTACGGGCTCTTGGCGAGCGCGTGTCCCGCAACGCGGCGCGTCTGCAGGATGCCGAGCATCGCCGTCTGCCGCAACTTCGCTTTCGCATCGGCCGCATTGCCCGCCGGACGCAGCACCTCCGACGAGAGCAGCGCGCGGCCGGCCTCGCGGAGTTCGTCGAGGATGTCGTGATGGTAGGTGCCGTCCGATGCGCGTTCGTCCGGATGACGCCGCAGCGCGTCGTAGTCGAAGCCGTAGCATTGCGCGAGCAAGCGATAGAGATCGACGTCCGCGTATTCGAGGCAGGCGTGGAACGTATCGAGCCGTTCCTCTTCGTTCAAATTGCGGCCGAAGACGTGCTGACCGGACGGCGCGAATTCGCCTTCGAGCGCGACGAGCTCGTCGTGGACTTTCGAAACGAAGTCGCGAGCGGCGCCGCCGGGGGCGTCGATGCGGATGCCCGTGCGCTCGACCACGTCGCGAATCTCCGCCGCGAGGTCTTCACGCTTTTCGACGTCGTTGCTCGAGAGGTTGTAGTAGTCGTGCACGAGGCGGTGCAAGTTGCGCAGATCTTCGCTGCCTTCGACCGCGCGCAGCGGCGGGCACAGATGCGAGAGGATCGTCGCGTACGAGCGGCGCCGCGCGATCGAGGCTTCGACCGGGTCGAGGATGTTGAAGACGTAGGCGTGCGGGCAGCCGTCGACGAGGAACTCGGGATAGTCGCCTTTTGCGGGAGACCATTCTTTGCCACGGCTCCACTCGACGAGGCCGTGCGTACCCAAATGCAGGATCGCGTCCGCGTTGAAGCGCCGTGTGGCGTACCGATACGACGCGAGCAGCCACGGCGACGGTGGCGACTGCTTGTCGTGGATGACCGAGAGATCTTCCATGCCCTGCATGTCCTGCAGCAAAACGAGCACGTTACCGTATCGCAGACCCTTGACCGGAATCGTCGACGGCGGCTGACCCCAAGCGTTGTAAAAGAGTGCTTCGTGCGCGGCCGGAAGCTCGTGCGCCCAATCGCGTATCTCGCCCGCGGAGACCGCGCCGACGTTGAGATAACCCGCGTACATGTCGCGCAATTTTTGGGAGACGTCCGCATCGGTTTCATCGACGGTGCCGACGTCGTAGCCCGCGTCGCCGAGCGTCTGCAGCATCGAGCGGATCGAGCCCGCGACGTCGAGGAAGTACGCGACGCCGACGTTGCCCGGTCCCGGCGGAAAATTGTAGACGAACATCGCGATCTTCTTGTCGCGATTGCTCAAGTGCCGAAGTTTCATCCAGCGCGTGGTCACGTCCCCGACGAGCGAGATGCGGTCGGCGATCGGCTCGAGCGCGCTGATCTCGACGCCCGCTTCGCGCGAACAGATCGGCGGCAGCGGTGCGATGCCTTCCGTCTCCGGCGTGACGACGTTGCCGATATACTCGAGCGAGGCGATGCCGAACTTGGATGCGGCCAGCTGTTCGCGCGACATCGCGGCGTTGACGGGCGACGTGTAGACGCGCGGGTCGCCGAGCGCGTGGATGAAATCGATCGACGCTTCCGGCGCGCCCGCGAACATCGAGCCTGCGAGATACAGCGGCACGTTGTGATAGACCGCGCCGACCAGCGGCTCGCCTTTCTTCGAAAGCAGATGCGTCTTGGAGACGATGTGCGCGTTGAAGACGGCCGTCATCGAGCAGATCACGCCGACGCCGCGTTTTTCCCACTCGGCAATCGCCGCGTCGAGCACCGGGTGGTTCCAATCGACGAGAAAGAGATCGTGGGTGATGAAGCCGATACGGTCCCAGGGCTTCTTGCCGTACGTCTTTTCGAACCACGGCTCGTACCAGGCGAGATACGCTTCGGGCGTCTGCAGCAAGCCCTTGTGAGCCGGGTGGTAGATGCCCTCGTTCTCGACTTTTTCTGGCAGCGGGACGTCGCCCGCGTACGCGCCGTTCATGAAATGCTTCATGAGGTAGAGGAACATGTTCTCGACGTTGGCGACGGAGCGGTTGTTCCAGTAGCCGATCATCACGAGCGATTTGAAGACGGGCTTCTTGAGCATCTTCGCCATGAGCGGCGCGGCGCCGACCATCTTCTGCATGCCGAGGAAGCCTTCGCGCGCTTCCCAGAACTCGTCGATGTTCTCGTGTTTCCCGCGGGCGGCACGGCGTTTCATCGCCATCGAGAGCTCGCGCATCGGGTTGGATTTGTTCATGTCGAACTCGAAGCCGAGCGAGTCGAACATGAACTTCTGTAGGCGCGGATCGGGGATGTCGTACCAGAGGATCTTGACCTTGCCGAGTTCGCCCGCCGCCTTCATTTCCGCGAGGAGAAGTGCGAGCCGCTCGACGACCTCGATGCTCATCGACTGCCAGCCGACGAGAATGTCGGCCTCCCGGATCGCCGCGCGCAGGCGCGGCAGGCCGGCCGGATCGTTGAAATCGGAGGCCCCGAAGTGTTCGAGGCTCCACTCGCGTCCCGTTTTGACGCGCAGCGCTTTGAAGGCGAGACGCATGGCGTTCGCGCGTTCATCCGGCGCCCAACTCGAATAGCCGACGACTTTCATAGAACGACGCTATCCGCGCACGGGCCGCAGGACGGTGATACCTATCACGGGTCGAAGCCTCTCTTTGATGAAGGTCCCGTTTCTCGCCCCCGGACGACGCTCGATCGGCGCCGCAGCCCTCGCTTTGGCCGCCTGTGCGGCGCGGCCGTTCCCGGCGGCGGCCGCCGCATCGCTGCCGCGCCCGGCGCACGTAGTGATCGTGGTCGAGGAAAACAAGACGCTCTCGCAGATCGCGGGTAACGCCCACGCGCCGTACATCAACGCGCTCGTCGCGCACGGTGCGCTCTTCACGAATGCCCGCGGCGTCACGCACCCGAGCCTGCCGAATTATCTCGCGCTCTTCGCCGGCGTGACCAACACCAACGGCGACGACTGCCCGGCGACCGGCTTCTCGCCGAGCGCGCCCAACCTCGCAAGCGAACTGCTGGCCGCGCACTTCACGTTCTCGGGCTACGCGGAGACGCTGCCGGGCACGGGATCGAAAGTCTGCGCCGCGGGCACCTACGCGCGCAAGCACGCGCCGTGGGTGGCGTTCGACAACGTGCCGGGCAATCTGAGCAAACCGTTTTCGGCACTTCCGAAATACGACGCGCTGCCGACGGTCTCGTTCCTCATTCCGAACGTCGACGACGACATGCACGACGGCTCGATCGGCGACGGCGACGAGTGGCTGGAAAGTCACATCAAGTCGCTCGTGAGTTGGGCGAACGCCCACGACACGCTGATCGTGCTGACGTGGGACGAGGGCTACGACAACGACAACACGATTCCGACCGTGCTGATCGGGCCGATGGTCAAGCCCGGCAAGTACGCGCAACCCGTCAATCACTTCAACACGCTGCGCACGCTCGAAGACATGTACGGCTTGCCGCACACGGGCAAAGCGGGCAGCGTCGCGGACCTCGAAGGCTGTTGGAAATAACGATCGTCTGCTCCGACATCACGCGGCTCGCGGTCGACGCGATCGTAAACGCGGCGAACACGTCGCTGCTCGGCGGGGGCGGCGTCGACGGCGCGATCCATCGCGCTGCGGGACCGCAGTTGCTCGAAGCGTGCCGCAAACTCGGCGGCTGCGAGACCGGCGACGTCGAGGTCACGCCGGGTTTCGACTTGCCGGCGCAGTTCGTGTTCCACGCAGTCGGTCCGCGATGGCGCGGCGGAACGCACGACGAAGCCCGACTGCTGCGTTCTTGCTATACGCGCTCGATCGCGCTCGCGGGCGATTACGACGCGCGGACGATCGCGTTTCCGGCGATCAGCTGCGGCATCTACGGCTATCCGCACGCGCAGGCGGCGACGATTGCGATCGACGCCGTCTCGCAGGCCATGGCGGAGCATCCGGTCGAGCGCGTCGTCTTCGCGCTGATCGATCCCGACGTCGAGCGCGCGTTCGCGGCCGCACTCTCACGCGTTTAGCGGCTTCCGAAGCGATACGCGAACGTCGCATACGGCAAAAAGCCGACGTTGCGGTCCGCGAGCGCGCCGTTGGATGTGAATCGCGATTGGTAATTGACGTACCGCGCGCCGTAATCGAATTCGAACGGGCCGTGCGCGTTCGCGATGAGGAGTTGCGTTTCGACCTGCGAGCCGCGTTCGGGAATGTTCAGATGCTGCCGTCCGTAGCGTTCGCGATCGTCGCCCAAAAGCACCGGCATCACGTCGACCCACAGGCGGACGCGATCGCTCTTGGGCGTCAGGCGAGCGCCGATTTCATACCGGCCGCCGACGACGCGCGATGCGCTGAACGACGGCAGCGGGTAAGAGTGCGCGCGATAGGTCGTCGATTGGTTATAGGCGATCTCGCCCGCGCCGATCCAGACGCGCCGCGACGGATCGTACTCGGCATCGATCGAGGCGGTGATACAGACGTTGCCGTCCGAGCATGTTCACCTA
>CAZZUZ010000125.1:3741-7593 GCA_964657315.1 Vulcanimicrobiota bacterium | reverse complement strand
ATGCGATTTTCGACGGCGAGATCGTCGCCAAACGCGACGGTAACGTGCTCCCCTTCCGCTACCTGCAGACGCGGCTGCAGCGCGTCGATCCGACGCAAGAGTTGATCGACGAAATTCCCGCGCAGTTCGTCGCGTTCGACATCCTGGCGTCGGGGGATCGCTTCCTCCTCGACGAGCCCCTCGTCGAACGACGTGCCGAACTCGCCGAGCGCATCGCCGTCAACGACATCGTCGCGCTCGCGCCGTGGGAGACGCTCGAGCCGGGTGCCGTGCCCGACTCGATCGCCGAACGTTTCGAAGCCGCGCGCGAACGCGGGCACGAAGGCCTGATGCTCAAGCGGACGGACGCGCCGTACAGTCCCGGCCGCCGCGGCAAGTGGTGGCTCAAACTCAAGCGCGAACTTTCGACGCTCGACGTCGTCGTCACGCGCGTCGAGTGGGGTCACGGCCGCCGCAGCAAAGTGTTGTCAGACTACACGTTCGCGGTGCGCACGTCCGCCGAGGATCCGGCACTGCTCAACATCGGCAAAGCGTACAGCGGCCTCACCGACGCCGAGATCGCAGAGATGACGCATTGGTTTCTCGAACATCAGCTCGGTCCGCGCGGCGGCCGCGTACTCGACGTCGCACCGGAAACCGTCATCGAGATCGCCTTCGACATCATTCAGAAGAGCACGCTGCACGCGAGCGGGTACTCGCTGCGCTTCCCGCGCATCGTCCGGCTGCGGCCCGACAAGACGGCGGACCAGATCGATACGCTCGCGAGCGTCGAGGCGATCTATGCCGATATGATCGCGCGCGAACGCGTCTCGAAGTAGCAATTTTGCGTCTGCGACGCTAGAAGATGGCGCCGAGTTGGCGTTCGAGAACGGGCAGGAGCGTCGCACTTTGGGCCCGATCGAAAACGAACGCGTATACGGCAGTCTTCGCAATCGCGAAGACGACGTCCGCCGCGTCGCCGAGAGCGATGTCTTTGCGCAGACAGCCGTTTTGGCGAAGACGTTCGAGCGCGCGATGCACGATGCCGCGCAAGATGTTTTCCGCATTGCGGTACGCGGCGCCGAGCGACCCGTCGTCGGCGAGCGCGTGCGCGATCAAGTCACGCCAGAGGTTGCGCGGGCGCCGTTCCATGATCGTGAAAAACTCGCAGAGCGCCTCACGAACAACGATATCGACGCTCGGCTCGCCGCGTTCGACGATCGCGCGCGTCCGCACGATGACTTCGCCGACGTCTTCCAAGAGGATCGCTACGAGAATGCCGGCTTTGGTCGCAAAGTGGTTGTACACGGTGCCGACGCCGACGTCGGCTCGCTGCGCGATCGTCTCGACGCGCGTCTTGTCGAAACCGTGTTCGAGGAAGAGCGCCGACGACGCTTCCAAAATCGCGCTACGGGCTACGAGCTTCTTTCGCTTGCGGCGGCCGAGGTCGTTCGCGCTCACGTTGCCTCGACGCGCGCGTTACAAGCGTCGATGGAGTCGTCGATCATCGCGAAGCAAGCGGCGCATTAAGGTGAATGTACTCATTTTCGAACGCATTCCTTCAAGTAGGCAAGAACGGGTCAAAACTGCAATCCGCCCGCAATGACGGATCGCGTGCTGGCGTGCGGGCACGGAATCGAACTGCATCCTCGTGCGCCCGAAGATGCCGAAGAGATGTGGGCGCTCATCGAGCGGCACCGCAAAGATCTGCGCGTCTGGCTGCCGTGGGTCGATGCGACGTCGTCGCCGGACGAATGCGAACGCTACGCGGTCCATGCCCAGCACGCGTTCGAGCACTCGCTCTGGTTCGATTTCGCGGTTCGCGTCGGCGGCGTGCTGTGCGGTTCGGTCGGGACGCATCCCATCAATTGGATGGATCGCAGTGCGTCGCTCGGCTATTGGCTCTCACCGGACGAACGCGGCGGCGGCGTGATGACCCGAGCGGTCGCGACGCTCGTCGGCCACTGCATCGAGCGTTACGGGCTCAACCGGCTCGCGATCGAATGCGTCGTCGAGAATGAGAAGAGCCGCGCGATTCCCGAGCGGCTCGGCTTCAAGCACGAAGGCACGCTCGCGGAGGCGTATTTCCTCCACGAGCGCTATCGCGACATCGCGCTCTACGCGACGACGGCCACGCGCTGGCGCGGGCGGCCGGCGCCGCGCTAGCGATTAGTAGCGAGCTTGCGGACGCTGAACGGTTTCGTCCGTCTGCAGCGTGATCGTCGTATTCGCCGGCACGGTGAAATTCGTTTTGCGATTGTTCGCATACGTGAAGCCGCCGGCGGCGCCGACGAGGCCGCCGAGGTTCGTGCCGACGGCTTTGCCCAGAATGTTGCCGACGATCATGCCGACGCCGGCGCCGGCCGCCTGCGTGAGGACCGCGCTCTTCTTCTGCTCGGGCACGTTGAGGACGTGACCGCTGATCGGGGACGACGCGCCGTTGCCCAGCACGATCGTATCGAATGCGAGATCGATTTCGGGCTTGCGGCCCTGGCCCGCCGAGATCACGTTCGAGACGTGGCCGCGGATCGTCGCGTTGGCGTACGAGGCGTCGCCGTCGGGATAGGGACGCGTCACGACGATCGAGATACCGTCGCCGACGCGAGCTTTGCCGCTGTCGAGCGGCGTTTGCAGCACGCCCGTGATGGTCGTGCCCGAGGGGATGGCATCGGCGCTCGCCGCGAGCGGCAGAGCGAGCGATGCGAAGAGCGCGCCGGCCAGCGCCAAGGCCGTGGTCGAAACGTTCGAAGCGTTCATTGGAACTCCAAGTGCGGGTTCAAGCCGCGCCTGCGTGCGGCTTCGTTGGTTCAACGTTTCGCGGTCCCGTTTCGTTCGCCATGCGCGCCCGCCGCCTTGAGCAGCTCGATCTTGGAGACCGTCGCCCGATGGACTTCGTCCGGTCCGTCCGCGAAGCGAAGCGTGCGCTGCCCTGCCCACAGATGCGCGAGGCCCGCATCTTCGCAAACGCCGGCGGCACCGAATGATTGAATCGCACGGTCGAGCACGCGCAACGCCACGTTCGGTGCGACGACCTTGATTGCCGCGATCTCGCCGCGCGCGGCTTTGTTGCCGGCCGTATCCATCATCTCCGCTGCGTGCAGCGTGAGCAGGCGCGCCTGATCGATCTCGATGCGCGAATCGGCGATCCACTCTCGGATGACGCCCTGCTCCGCGAGTTTCTTTCCAAAAGCGACGCGCGACAGCACGCGTGCGCACATCTTCTCGAGCGCGTACTCCGCCGCGCCGATCGACCGCATACAGTGGTGGATGCGTCCGGGCCCGAGCCGGCCCTGTGCGATTTCGAAGCCGCGCCCTTCGCCCAAGAGCACGTTGGAAGCCGGCACGCGCACGCTCGTGAACTTCAGTTCGGCGTGGCCGTGCGGCGCGTCGTCGTAGCCGAAAACGGTTAAGGGCCGTACGATGTTCACGCCCGGCGTATCCATCGGCACGAGGATCATCGATTGCTGCGCGTGCGATGCCGCGCTCGGATCGGTCTTGCCCATGAAGATGAGGATCTTGCAGCGCGGGTCCATGGCACCCGTCGTCCACCACTTGCGCGCGTCGATGACGTAGTCGTCGCCGTCGCGCACGATCTTCGCGGCGATGTTCGTCGCGTCGGACGACGCGACGTCGGGTTCGGTCATCGCAAACGCCGAGCGGATCTCGCCGCGCAGCAGCGGTTCCAGCCAGCGCTTCTTCTGCTCGTCCGTACCGTAGCGGGCGAAGACTTCCATGTTGCCCGTGTCGGGCGCATTGCAATTGAAGACTTCCGGCGCGATGACGCTTCGGCCCATGATCTCGCACAGCGGCGCATACTCGCGATTCGTCAACCCGGCGCCGAGTTCGCTCTCGGGGAGAAAGAGATTCCAGAGG
>CAZZUZ010000125.1:0-3731 GCA_964657315.1 Vulcanimicrobiota bacterium | reverse complement strand
GGGCGGAATCGTCCAACGATCGGCAAAGGCGGCGTGCTGCTCCCAATAGAGCCGCTCCCCCGGCTCAACGACCTCTCTCATAAACCCCTTGAGCCGTTCTTGAAGATCGATGACCTCGGGACGCATTACGGTAGCCATACTCGCGCCTTCGCCGACCCTACCCCGTGTCATGCCGCCCCGGAGGCTTGACGCCCGCGAAGCGGGCGCAGGCAGGCGCCGTGACCCCGAGCGGAGCCTGCGAAGCGGACGCAGTCGAAGGGGCGTCGCTAACGCGCCTCACGGGGCTTTCGCTCGTCTCGAACGATCTCGTGTCCGCGCGAACGCGCGCTTTTCCGTGCGCGAGCGGCCTTGGCTTGAACGTATGCGAAGTTACGCTATTGCCGGCGTCGTGCTCCCACGGCGTCCGTCGACGTCGTTCGTGGTGCCAACGTAATAGGATCGTCCGCACGGTGCAGCACGTGCACGAATAGTGTCACGCCGCGAGGGCTCCGCTCGGGGCGACAGCGCTAGCGCGGGCGGTCGTCGAAGACGTGTTTGGCCTTGCCCTGTGAGGGTTCGATCGTGCCGCTCGGGGCGAGTTCGACATTGGTCGAAATGCCGACGTAGGTTTTGATGCGATCGCGCAGCGCACGCACGGCATCGCCCAAATCGCTCGCTCCGGCGGCGGCTTCGACGAGGACGCGCACTTCGTCGAGGTTGCCGTCTCGCGTGAGATGCAGCTGATAGTGCGGCGCGAGACGCGGATCGCGCAGGATCAACTCTTCGATCTGCGTCGGAAAGACGTTGACGCCGCGGACGATGAGCATATCGTCGCTGCGTGCGCAGATGCGTTCCATGCGGCGCATCGTTCGCGCGGTCCCGGGCAGCAAACGCGTGAGGTCGCGCGTGCGATAGCGGATGACCGGCAGCGCCTCTTTCGTGAGCGACGTGAAGACGAGTTCGCCGAACTCACCGTCGGGTAACGGGGCGCCCGTCTGCGGATCGACGATCTCGGGAAAGAAATGGTCTTCCCAAATGGTGAGACCGTCTTTGGTTTCGAGGCATTCCTGCGCGACGCCGGGACCGATCACTTCGGACAAGCCGTAGATGTCGACGGCGTCGATCCCCGCCCGCTGCTCGATGCGTTCGCGCATCTCGTTCGTCCACGGCTCCGCGCCGAAAACGCCGATCTCGAGACTCGACGCCCTCGGATCGATGCCCTGACGTTCCATCTCGTCGAGCAGCGCGAGCATGTAGCTAGGAGTAACCATAATGACGCGCGGCTTCAGATCGCAGATGAGCTGCACTTGCTTCTCGGTCTGGCCGCCCGACATCGGTACGACCGTGCAGCCGAGTTTCTCGGCACCGTAGTGCGCGCCGAGGCCGCCCGTGAACAGGCCGTAGCCGTAGGCCACGTGCACGATGTCGCCCGGACGCACGCCCGCCGCTCGTAGACTGCGCGCGACGACGCTCGCCCACATATCGACGTCGCTTCGCGTATAAGCGACGACCGTGGGTTTGCCCGTGGTGCCGCTGGACGCGTGCAGCCGGACGACGTCGGTGCGGGGCACGGCGAAGAGCCCGAACGGATACGTTTCGCGAAACGCGGCTTTGGTGAGAAACGGGAACTTCGCGAGATCGGCGAGCGAATGCAAATCGGACGGGGAGACGCCGCGCTCGTCGAAAGCGCGGCGGTAATGCTCGACGTTTTCATAAGCGTGCGCGAGCGACCAGCGCATGCGTTCGAACTGCAGCGCCGAGAGCTCGGCCGGGCTCGCTTTCTCAATCGTCTCGATCATCGGATTGGAAACTTCCCGCGCCGTGCGCCGTATCGCCAGCAGATATGAGAGACCGCGTCGCTCGGTGGTGCGTCGCCATCGCGGGAATACTCCACCTCGCATTCGCGAACCGCTACGACCTCTTTCGCGACGAACTGTACTTCATCGTCTGCGGGCGGCATCCGGCATTCGGGTATGCCGACCAGCCGCCGGTCGTGCCTCTGCTCGCGGCCGCCGGCTACGCGGTCGAGGGGCAGACGTGGATCGTTCGCATTCCGGACGTGCTCGCGGCGATGGCGCTCGCGTGGCTCGCGGTCGCGTTCGTCCGTCTGCTCGGCGGCCGGAACATCGCAGCCGCTGTAGCCGGCCTCGCCGTAACCCTCGCACCGATGCTCGCGGGGATCACGGCGACGTTGAATACGACGTCGTTCGAGCCGCTCGCGTGGACCGCGATTGCGTATCTGCTCGCACGCTTCGCACTGCTCGACGACCGGCGCGCGCCGCTGCTAGCCGGTGCCGTCGCCGGAACGGCGCTCGAAGCGAAATACGCTCTCCCCCTTTGGCTCGCCGCCCTGGCCATCGGATTATCGCTCACCTCACAGCGACGCATCCTCGCGCGATACGAGGTTTGGACCGGCATCGGGATCGCCGCGGCCGTCGCCGCGCCGTCGATGCTTTGGCAAACGGCACACGGCTGGCCGTTCGTCGAACTCGTCCGCAACGCGCGCTACAAAGACGTCGCCGTCGCTCCCGCAGGCTTCTTCGTCAACCAAGTCTTCGTCTTCGGACCTCTGCTCGCGCCGTTTTGGATCGCCGGAATCGTCGCGCCGTTTCTCATCGACCGGTTGCGCGCCGTGCGCTTCGTATCGATCGCTTACGCCTTGACGGCCGGCGTTATCATCGCGACGCATGGCAAAGATTATTACCTCGCCGCCACGGTACCGCCGCTGTTCGTGTTCGGTTCGATCGCACTCGAAAGCGTAGTGCGGCCGGCGCGGCTTCGCGCGGGCCTCGCCGCGGTCGCGCTCGCTTCGACGCTTCCGATCTTGCCCTTCGCGCTGCCGATCCTTCCGCCCGATAGGATCGTCGCATACGAACGCGCGATCCATATGGCTCCGCAAAACCAAGAGCACGGCGACGATGCCGCCGCCATACCGCCGCTCTTCGGCGATATGCTCGGCTGGCACGATTTCGTGCGCGAGACCGCGGCCGTCTATGCACAAATCCCGGCCGCGCAACGCGCGCGAACCGCAATCGTCGTCGACAATTACGGCGAAGCCGCAGCGATCGACCTTTACGGAGCGCGGTACGGCTTGCCCGCCGCGGCGAGCGGGCACAATCAATACTATCTCTGGGGCCCGCCACCCGATTCTCGCAGTGCGAACGTTCTGCGCGTGCAGGACGACATCGACGCATTACGGCCATATTGCCGCGCGGTTCCGTTTTCGGTGGCGTCGCACTCACCGTACGCTCGCGCTTTCGAAAACGACAAAATCATTGCATACTGCGCCGGTCTGCACCCGGCGCTTTCGAAAATCTGGCCTTCGCTCAAACGCTACATCTAGCCCAAAGTCGTCGGCCGACGGCTTTCGAAGCGCTAGACTCGTACGGCGATGATCGAAGCCCGGCCGTTCCGCTTCGCCACCAATTTCGCGGTAGCCGCATGCGGCGCGACCGCGTTCATCGACATGTATGCGACGCAACCGCTGCTGCCGATGCTTCAGCACGAGTTCGGCGCCTCACGGGCGCACGTCGCGCAAACCGTTTCGGCGCTCACGATCGCGGTCGCGCTCGCCGCACTCGTCGTCGGACCGGTCGCCGACGCGCTCGGACGCAAACGCGTCATCCTCACCGCGATCGCATTGCTGACGTGCGTGACGTTCGGCGCATCGTTCGCGCATTCGATCGATGGGCTGATCGTCTGGCGCTTTCTGCAAGGTCTGCTGGTGCCGGGAATTTTTGTCATCACCATCA
>CAZZUZ010000124.1:0-7593 GCA_964657315.1 Vulcanimicrobiota bacterium | reverse complement strand
GAAACGGATCTAGCCGAGAATGTCTATGTCGTCGAATGCGGCGCGCGCGTCCGGTCGTTCGACCGCACGTCCCTCGCGCCGGTCGCTAGCGCGACCGTCACGCTCGAACACGCCGCCGACATCGAAGACGGTGTTTTGACCACCGGTTCCGACCACAACTACGATCCGCGAACGCTTCGGAAGCTACCCGCTCCGGCTGCGACGCCGTCCGGCGCGATTAGCGTTTCGGAAGCGATCCCGTGGGCGCCGAGCGACCGCATCGTCGTTTACGAAGACGGTGTCGTAGGCGCGAGGATCGTGCGAACGAGAAACGGCGCTGCGACGATCTGGCAAACGCGTGTCAAGCACCGTCCATTTCCCGATATGCTCATCATCTTCAATGCGAAAACGCACGATATCTATCTAACGACGGTCAACGCCACCGACGCTGCCACCGTAGCCTATACGTTATATCTCGATCGTATCGACGACGGCGGTCGAGTCACACTCGATCGCGAGCAAGCACCGGGCCCGGAAGACGGCGGCGATCGCGGCGTCGGGATTCCGGTCATCGCCGATGGCCGGATGTTCCTCGTAGGATCGTACACGATCATGTACGCCGATGCGCAGGGCCGTCCTACCGGAAAAACCGTCCGGCGCGCATCGAAGCAAGGCGGATTCAAAAACTGGTCGTTCTCACCGAGCGGCGATGCGATCGCCCTGCAGAATCAAGACGATTCGTATGAAGTGGACCCGATCGATCCGGGCGCAGACCGTCCGCCGCTCGTCGTAACGTTGCCTGCGGTGCACTGAAGCACCGAAAGAAACGCATCGTCGTCGTCTTCGAACGCCTCGCCGGCCTCCGGCGGGCGTAGCCAGAAGAAGCCATCGGCGCGGCCGCCGGCGCGTGCGCCGAACGTACGTATTACGCGGCGGTCGGTGACGCGATCTTCGAGAGAACGAGGAACGCGCGCTGCGACTTCACGCGACGCGAACCTCGGGCGCTCGTACGGTAGCCGTGATCCACGAAGCGCTCGTAGATCGATGCTTCGTAGCCGCCGCGGCGCGCGCTTGGAAAACTCTGTGAGAATCCCAGGTCGATCAAAGCGTCGACGTTATCGGTGATCGGCGAAAGCCCGAGCGCCAGCATCTTCTCGATATCCGCGCTCGTATGGACCGTTGCGTGTGTCATGTACGCTTGAAACCAACCTTTCGATTCACTATACGCTGCGACGAGCCAAATGATACGCAAGCATTCTTACAGCACGATGAGAAACATCAAAGGCTCATGGAATTCGTGCGTACGCCCGAGTCGCGCTTTGCGGCCCTGCCCGATTTCGAATACTCGCCGCACTACCGCGAGATCCGCACGGACGGCGACGCGCCGCTGCGCGTGCATTACCTCGACGAGGGGCCCCGCGACGGACGCGTCCTGCTCTGCCTGCACGGCGAGCCGACGTGGAGCTATCTCTATCGCAAGACGATTCCGCACTTCGCCGCTGCCGGCTATCGAACGATCGCACCGGATCTCGTCGGTTTCGGGAAATCGGACAAACCCGTGCACCCGCAATCCTACAGCTACGAACGTCACGTCGAATGGCTCGCGGCCTTCTTGGATGCGTTAGAAATCGATGAGTACGTGCTCGTCGCGCAGGACTGGGGCGGCCTTCTCGGGCTGCGGCTCGTCGCCGATCGGCCGCAGCGTTTCGCCGCGCTGGTGCTCGCTAACACTTTTTTGCCTACGGGCGACGAACCCGTATCGGAAGGCTTTCTGCGCTGGCGAGCAGCGTCGCAGCGGCTGCCGGAGCCGTTTCCCGCTGGGTACGTCCTCAAGCGTACCTGCACGCCGCCGATCGACGACGCGGTTGCGTCGGCCTACGACGCGCCGTTCCCGGACGAGCGTTATTGCGCGGGCGCGCGCGTCTTCCCGTTGCTCGTACCGACGACGCCCGACGACCGGTCGGCAGAGTCCAATCGAGCGGCATGGCGCGTGCTCGAGACGTTCGCCGCTCCCGTGCTCTGTGCGTTTTCCGACGGCGATCCGATAACGCGCGGCGGCGACCACGTTTTTCGCGAACGCATCCCGGGCGCGCGCGGCATCGAACCGGAGACGATCGCCGGGGCTAGTCATTTCCTGCAAGAAGACAAACCTGCGGAGTTCGCGGGCGCTATCGTAAGGTTCTTGCACTCGACGATCGACCGAAGCCGCGTACGCGCATCGGTCGTCCTCGCGGAGATGGGTGAAGGCGACTTCATATGGATGCTCGACGGCGGACGACGGCACGACGGACTTCGCTGCGCGCCGCTGTCGGCGCAGGACCGTGAGATCATGGGTCACGTGCGAGAGATGACCGCCGGACTGACGCGCGAACACGTCTTCGGTTCGTGGATGATCGTGCACGACGGGGAGGTCGTCGGAGCGTGCGGATTCCACGGTCCGGCCGACGCCGAAGGTGAAGTCGAGATCGGCTACAACGTTTTCGAATTGCGGCAGCGCCGTGGCTACATGTCGTCCGCGGTCGCCGCGCTCGTGTCGACGGCGCTCGCGGAGCCCGCGATACGCAAGCTCGTGGCGAACACGTCGGTCGCGAATGTTCCGTCGCAACGCGTGCTCGAACGCAACGCTTTCGTTCGCGGCGAGACGAGCGAGACGCTAGACGACGGCCCCGTCATTCGCTGGACGCGCGACGTTCAGCCGCTTTCGCGTGCGGGCGCGATCGTATAGAGCCACCAGCGCGCGGCCCCGCGTTTCGCGCCACGATCGAAGTAGACGACGGCGCGACGGCCGTCGGGCAGATCGAATTCGAACCAATGCCGTTTGAGATACTCGTCGCCGCGATCGTTCTTCGTCGTGCGCCACGTCCGAATCACGGTACCGACCGTGAGAATCTCGTCGCGCCACGAAAACGACGGCGGTAGCGACGGTTCGCCGAGAGCCATCGTGGCGATTTCGAATCGATCGCTCGCCGGAACGATGGGTTCGCTGACGAATTTGCCGTCCACGACCGGCGTCAGAATTGCGCGAGAAACGCCGTCGACTCGCGCACGTCGACGGCCGCACGATTGAAGCGGCGTTCGATTGCGTACGCATCCTTCGGCGGCGCGGCGGTGAGCAGAGCGGCGGGATTCGCTTCGTCGAGCGACCGCACCATGACGACGTCGGCCGCAGCCGGAATCAGTGCGGAAGCGTAGGGTTCGAGCCGCGTCGAGACGCCGCGCGTTTCGAGTTCGACCGCGCCGCCGAGCGCGAGGGCGACGAGCGGCTGGCCTTCCAAATCGATCCCGTGCGCGCGCGGTTCGAGTTCGACGCGTTCGAGCGTGAAGCGGGCGTCGGCGACGTAGGCCGTACGCGCGAGGCCGTCGAGGCGATAGCGCAAGCTTGTCAACGCCGATGCGGTGGAGCGCGAGTAAACGAGCACGTCGGCGGCTTTGTCGACGTGCAGCTCGCGCGGCTTTCCGTCGGGCCCGGCGCGATTGTAATCGAAGATGCGATAGGTGAGGTCGCTCGCCTGCTGCACCTCGAAGAGCACGATGCCCGCTCCGATCGCGTGGAGCGTGCCCGCGGGAAGGAAGAACGTATCGCCCGGCTTTACCGGTACGTAGCGCAGCAGGTCGTCGAGACTGCCCTGCGCGACGCGCTCGAGGTATTCGGAGCGGGACGTGTCGCGGTTCCACCCGAGGACGATGCGCGCTTGCGGCTCGGCCTCGAGAATGTGCCAGCACTCCGTCTTTCCGAACGGCTGGTGTTCGCGCTCGCGTGCGTAGGCGTCGGAGGGATGAACCTGTACGGAGAGCGCCGCACGCGCGTCGATGAGTTTGGTGAGCAGCGGAAACATGACGTGCGGGTCGGCCGAGCCCGTCAGTCCACGGCCGAGCGCGGCACGAACGTCCGCGACCGTCTTGCCGCGCAGGCCGCCGTTGAGGACGCGGCTCGTGTCCCAGCACTCCCACGACTCGCCGATCGATTTTCCGGGATCGCCGGACTTGTTGAAGCGCTC
Organism: Vulcanimicrobiota bacterium; assembly: GCA_964657315.1. Classification (GTDB taxonomy): domain Bacteria; phylum Vulcanimicrobiota; class Vulcanimicrobiia; order Vulcanimicrobiales; family Vulcanimicrobiaceae; genus CAZZUZ01. Next base: position 3,616 of record CAZZUZ010000124.1, on the reverse strand, counting down.
GACGAGGGCGTGGCCACCCCAAATGAGCTCGCGCAACTGCGGCTCGAGAGCCAGGGGGTAAGCCGCGGCGGCGTCGTCCATCGGTAGGCACGTTTGCCCCCTCGCGAAAGGAGCCCCCTGAACCCGCACGATTTTGTGAGGCGCCTAGGGAAAGGGTGAAACGATGGTATCCGCAGACATCGCCTTTCAGCATGCCGCCAACACCGCCGCGGCGGCCTATGCGAAGGCTCCGCCGTTCGTGACCTATCGCGTCGTCACGCACGTCAGCGCGCCTTCACTCGGCAAATCGCGGGAGCTCGCACGCGACGTCGCCGTGCGGACGAACGACGATCTCGCGGTCATTCAGGACCTCCCGCAGGGCGCGAACCAACTCGCCCGCGGCTTCCCGGTCACGCCCGTTTTCGACGCGCTCTCGTATTTCCAACTCGATTGGAAAGTCGGCTATCATACCGAGGTCTCGTCGTTCGTCCACGATATCCAGCCGCTGACCTACAAAGATCCCGACACGGCGAATTCGGACGTCGTCGTCGTGAAATTGCGGCAGTACAAAGCGGAGTACGCCGCCGATTCGAGCGACGCGCCCGACGGCCGCGCACACATCGTTATGGTACCGTACGATTTCGTCAAAGCCGGTGCGAATCCGGACAAGACGTTCTACCTCAGCGACGTCGTCGTCGACAACGCGTCGGACCTGCCGGTTTCGGTCACCTATTCCGGCGGCGACAACACGACGTTCGTCTGCGATTACGGCAGTGAAAAAGGGCATTGGGTCGTGCAGCACGTTCACTACGAGACGACGCTGCACGGACCGCTGCGTATCGGGCAACTTCACGTCATCGCCGACGCGAAGTACGATAAATTCGCGTTTCCCGAAGACGCGCCCGACCCGCGCTTGATCGTCCAGCGTCCGGCGGGAGCGGCACCGGCCGCGTCCACTCCGCTGCCAGCGAACACCTGATGCGCGCCGCAACGTACGCCGGCGCCGGCGGCGTCGAAGTGATCCGGCTGCGCGACGACGTTCCGGAGCCGGCGCCCGGCAGCGACGACGTCGTCGTTGCGGTCGCGTACGCGGGGCTCAACCGTGCGGACATCCTCGAGCGACAGGGCCGCTATCCGATCGCGCCCGCACCGATCGCGATCCCCGGGATGGAGTATGCGGGCATCGTGCACGCGGTGGGCCCGCGCGTCACGACGCTCAAGGCCGGCGATCGCGTGTGCGGGCTCGTCGGCGCCGGCGCGATGGCGGAATACGTCGCCACGCACGCGCTTTCGGCCGCGAAGATACCGGACGGCGTGCCGATGCGCGACGCCGCGGCGATCCCCGAAGCCTTCATCACCGCACACGACGCCCTGATAACCCAGGGCGGCTTCGCGCTCGGAAAACGCGCGCTCGTCCATGCGGTCGGCAGTAGCGTCGGGCTCGCGGCGGTCGCCCTCGCGAAACGCGCGGGCGGCTTCGCCTACGCGACGTCGCGCACGGCGTCGAAATTGGAAGCCGCACGCGAGCACGGCATCGATGGCGGTTTCTTGCTAGAAGACGGCTGGGTGGGAAAGGTGCGCGCCGCGACCGGAGGTCTGGGCATCGACGTCATCCTGGACTTCGTCGGCGCGGGAATGTTCGACGGCAATCTCTCGGCAGCCGCGACCGGCGGCCGCATCGTGCAGATCGGCTCGATGGGCGGCCTGCAAGCCTCGTTCAATCTCGGCCCGCTCATGGCCAAGCGCGTCTCGCTGCACGGTACGGTGCTGCGCACGCGACCGCTCGACGAGAAGATCGCGCTCGCCAAGCACCTCGAACGCGACCTCCTTCCGCTGTTCGCGGCGGGAGGACTCCGAGCGACGGTAGATAGCGAGTTCTCATTAGCAGATCTCTCCGCCGCGCACGAGCACATGGAAGCCAACGCCAACTTCGGAAAGATCGTGATCGCGGTGACGCCGGGGCTCGAGACGTAAACGGCGCCCGCTCTTGCGAGCGGACGCCGACAATGTGGCGGAGAGGGAGAGATTCGAACTCTCGGAACGCTATTAACGTTCGTCCGCTTTCGAGGCGGGTGCCATCAACCACTCGACCACCTCTCCGTGACGTGTGTGGCGACCGGCTCTTATAAGACGCCGCGCCTCGACGGTCCTCCGCTACGCGCCCTTCCGGACCCGCCGCGCCGCAAAAAATGCCTTGAGCTGCGCGGCCGTCTCCGCTTCGAGCACGCCGCGAGTCACGCGCACCGCGTGATTGACGGCCTCGGACGCGAAGATGTCGAGCACGCTGCCGGCCGCGCCGCCCTTGGGATCGCTGCAGCCGTAGACGACGTGCTCGATCCGCGCGGCCACGATCGCGCCCGCGCACATCACACACGGCTCTTTGGTGACGTAGAGCGTCGATCCGGAAAGCCGCCACGTGCCGAGGGTCGCCGCGGCGCTGCGGATCGCGAGCACTTCGGCATGAGCGGTCGGGTCGGGACGGCGCTCTTTCTCGTTACGTGAATAAAAGGTGCGGTCGCCGATGACGAGGACGGCGCCGATCGGGACATCCCCGTCGCATCGTGCGTCGTGCGCGAGTGCCAACGCCGTGCGCATGTGCGCGATCGCCGCAGCGTCTTCCGTGATTGTCACGAGCAAACCGTTCGCCGCGGCAAATGCAAAGCCGCCGGTTTCCACCGGCGGCTTCGTTCGAAATCGTGCGCCTGGAGGGATTCGAACCCCCGGTCTCTTCCTTCGGAGGGAAGCGCGTTATCCAGCTACGCTACAGGCGCCCGGGAGAAACGTCCGTTCTCCCTAGCCCCTGGAACTCTTCGTGCTCCCGGCTAATCGGCGAAACGACCGCGAGGGGGAAGCCGGCCTACTTCGGTTCCTCGGACTGCGGCGCCGGCGACGATGTCGGAAGATGCTTGAAGAGGTCGAGTTTGTGGTCGATCAGTCCGCGGTAGAACTTACGGACGCAATCGGGATGTCCGAAAAAATACGTTCGCGCGTACGCGAGATCGTCGCCCGATGAGTCGGGGACGTAATGGGAGATTTCGATTTCTTCCATCTGACCGCGATCGACGGGATGGGGACAGAAATCGCATGGAATCGTTGACATAACTGGCTCGTACCTCTGCTTTCGTAACCCGCGGACGTCCGAGAAAGATTCGCGGCCGCCCCACGTGAGGCGGCCAACTGGTGACTCGGGCAGGGCTCGAAGCTGCGACCTAAGGCTCATGAGTCCTTCCCCGCACGAGATCACCGGTATCCCTAAAGATGCCGAGAGTCCTGTATTCATGCGGGTTTGCGCTTCATCGGACACGCACTCGGGATGCCCGTGATAACGGCCGCGATTGCAGCGGTAACGAACTCGATGGAGCGCTCCGTCGAACCCACCATCCGCCAAACGAGCGGCTATCGACCGACGTGCAGTGCGATCGTCACGTACGCTCCGTGGTCGCCGGCATCGACGACCGTGCCGCCGATCAAACCCGCCGTGTAGCTATAGCCGCCGCCACCGGAGGTGCTGTCGGCGACGTTGCCTTCCGCAGCATCGACGAACGTCGTGCGGCCGCCGTGACCGCCGGCGTAGCCGCCCCCGCCACCGCCGCCGCCCGAGTCGAAGCCGTCGCCGCCACCGCCGCCGCCGCCGTAG
>CAZZUZ010000123.1:0-7601 GCA_964657315.1 Vulcanimicrobiota bacterium | reverse complement strand
TTCGATCCGCTGATCGCGACGCGAGCCGACGGCACCAACGTGCCGATCCTCGCCGTGAGCGTTCCGACGCTCGCGAACGGCGGCATCGCAAAAGACGGCCTGACGATCACGTATCGTCTGCGCCGCGGCGTGCGCTGGCAAGACGGCGCGGCGTTTTCCAGCCGCGACGTCGCGTTCTCGTGGCGCGCCGTCATGAACCCGAATACGGCCGTCACGACGCGACACGGATACGACATCATCGCGCGCATCGATACGCCCGATGCCTTCACCGCGGTCGTGCACCTCAAGCATCCGTTCGCGCCGTTCGTTCAGACGTTCTTCGCACACAGCGACTCGCCGTACGACATCTTGCCCGAGCATCTGCTGGGCAAATTTCGCAGCCTCGACGGCATCGCGTTCGACTCCGCGCCCATCGGCACGGGCCCTTACAAGCTCGTGAAGTGGGCGCGCGGCGACCGCCTCGATTTCGCCCGCAACGACGACTATTTCTTAGGCAGACCCGCGATCCCGAAGATCACGATCCGCTACGTCCCCGATGAGAACGTCGCCGCAGAACAGATTCGCTCGCACGAATTGGATTGGTTCATCGAGGCGACGCCGCGCGTGTACCGGCAGATCGACGGCGTCGCGGGAGTTCGGACCGTGCTCGTGCCGTTCAACGGTTACGACGCGATCCAATTCAACGTAAAGGCCGCGCCCGTCGACGACCCGCGAGTGCGTGCGGCGATCGGGCTGGCCCTCGACAAAGCGGCGCTCGTGCGCGACGTCACGTACGGCGTCGAAGAGCCCGCACGTGAGGATCTGCCGCCTTTCATGTGGGCCTCCGATCCGCACGCGGGTACCGTGCTCCACGACCTGCCCGCAGCGAAGCGGCTGCTCGACGCTGCCGGCTGGAAACCCGGCGCCGACGGCATCCGTACCAGGCGCGGCGAGCGCCTCGCGCTCCAACTCGACTTCCGCGTGGACAGCTTGACCGACCGCAACCGCGGCGTCGTCATCGCTTCGATGCTCAAAGACGCGGGCATCGACGTCGAACTCAAGGGCTATACGACCGCGCTGCTCTACGGCGCGTTCGCCGGCGGCGGCATCGAAGCGACGGGCAAGTTCGAGGCGGCGCTGAGCACGTGGTATGCGGGCGCGGACCCCGACGACTCGACGCAGCTGCTGTGCGACCAGTTTTCGCCTGCAGGCTATAATTGGTCACGCTATTGCAATCCGTCGCTCGACGCGGCCGAGACCGTGGCGTTGACGCACTACGACCGGCCGACGCGAACGAAGGCGTACGCCGCGATCCAGCGCACGCTCGCGGCCGACAATCCGTTCGTCTATCTCTGGTGGCCGCGGCAAATCGAAGCGGTCAACGACGACCTACAGGGTTTCGAACCCAACGGTATCGTCGAAGACTGGAACGCGTACGCGTGGAGGTTCGGCGCGCCTAAACGGTGAGAAACGAAGGCTTGGTAAAGCGTTCGCGCAAGAATTCGCCATTGGCGACCAAGGCTTGCGCGTCGTTGGCCGTGAGGTTCCTTGCGATGTCTTTCATCTTTGCGTCGAGCACCGCGAGTTGATCGGCGAGGAGCGCCTTTGCCGTCTTGCCGTTTTCGAGCGGCTGCAGGTTGCGATACGCGGGTGGTAATCTGAGGTACGCCGCGATCGTGTCGGGCAGATAATGCAGCGCCGTCTGCCGGATCGTGTACGAATCCGCGTCGGCCACCGCGTGCGTCTTGCTCTCGAGCATGGGCAGGATCGCGTCGATCGACGTGACGATGCTCTGGACGAGCGAGAGCACGTCGGGCGGAAGGAGCTTCGCGATACGGGTTACGAGCGACCCCAGACGTTCGGAGATCTGCGACGTCGAAAGCGACGCTTCCATATCCGTATCGATCGCCGGCTGCCCGGGTGTCGCGAGCGCGCCGATGCCGTACGCACCCGCGACGATCTCGAACCAATAATCGTGAATGACGCCGCCGAAGTAGGCGGCGAGCACGCCGAGTCCGAGCACGCAGCCCGCGATGTTCTTGTTGCTGTAGATATAGAGAATGGCACGCGACGGCATTACTGGTAGCCGCGAATCTCTTTGAAGACGCCGTCGAGCGATTCTTTGGTGCCGTCGAAGAGCCGGCCGCCCGTCACGTCGGCAAGGCGCTGCAGTTCGTGCGGATTGCCTTCGCCGAAGAGAATCGGAAAGACGCGAATGCGCTGTTGCGGTGGCAGCGCCGCGTACTTCTTCTCGAATTGCGCTTCGTCGTCGCATTCGTTGTTCTCGCCGTCGGTCATGAGCACGATCGAGTAATAGCGCGAACCCTCGCTCGCGCGGGCACGCGCCGCGTCGCCGAGAGCTTCTTCGACGGCGCAAAAAATTGCGGTCGAGCCGCCCGCCTGGAGGGATTTTGCATAATCACGTACGCGGTGCAGCGTCGCTTCGTCGTCCGCCGAATGCATTTCGAGATCGAGCGGCGCCGAGACGTCGCTCGAAAACGAGATAAGCGAAATCTTCTCACGATTCGCAAACTTCGCGAAACGGCCGGTCAGCGACGTGTCGTCACCCGCGAGCGTGTCGAGTGCCTTCCGGACGCCGTCGATGCGATCGCCGTCCATCGAGCCGCTCGTATCGAGGACGTAGAACGAATGCGCGGGGACGCGGTTGTCGTTGAGGTCGGTCTCGAGGATGCCGTTGACCGCCGCGAGCGAATTCGGAAAAGCGATCTCGTTGGTGAAGCCTGCCGGAAAGTCGGACGAGAGTTTCACGCCCGGAATCGACGGGCGCCGATACGTCTGCGCCATCACCAGTTGCTGGAACTCGCTGCCGCGTAAGTAGGCGACGAGCTTGTCGTAAAGGGCGCGTTTGCTCTCGTCGAGCAGCAGCAGCGGATAATCGGCGGTGACGACGCCTTCTTTGGGATAGATCAATTCCAGCGATTCGTGCAGCTTGCCGCTCTTGTTGAGGGCGATGATGCTCGATTCGTAGTTCACGATGCCGTCGAGACGGTCTTGATCGCGGACGTACGAATCGACGAGCCAGCCCGAACTGCCCGACGTCAGCTGCTGCCCTTTGAAGAACGCCTTGAGTTTGGCGCGATCGACGTCGCTCGGCCTCAGAACGTCGCCCGTTCCCGCGAACGCCGTCGCGACCGCAATCGCGGCCGAGAAGCCGCTATTGGAGCTCGCGGGGTTGGTCATCGCGAAATGGAATGCGCCCAAACCCGAACGGTCGGCGATCTGCTTCCACGTCGTGCCGTTCGTCGTCCAGCCGAACGCGCGCGCCCGGTCGCGCTTGACGCCGAAGACGACGGGCGAGAGCATGATGCGCTGCTCCGCCTTGACGAGATGGTTCTTGTCGCTGAGCAGTAAGTATTTGTCGTTCGCGAACCAGGCGCCGTCGAAGTGTTCTCCCGCAGTGATGCGATCGACGCCGGCGAGGGTGCCGCTGTACGTGAGCTTGAGCCCGACGCCCGACCCCTTGCGTATTCGATCGAGAAACGGCTCGAGATCGGCGAGCTCGGATCCGCCGATGACGTTCAATGTCGAGGCGTCGTCGGAACCGCCCGACGACGACGCCGACGACGAGGTCGAGCTCGAACCGCCGCCGCACGCGCTCAGTGCGAACGCGGCGCACACGAAGGCGATGCGCCGCAGGAGCTCAGGCATTGGGAAGGAGCTTGACGACGCCGTCGTCCGGCGCGGTCGCGTCCGAGAGCGTTCCGATCGCTTCTTTCGCGGTGGCCGCGCGGGTACGATCGAGATAGGTCTTCGCCTTGTCGACCTCGGTCGAAAGCGAGTCGACGGTCTGCTGCATGGTCGCGAGCGCCTTGACCTTATAATCCGCGACCGCATCCATCGTCGCGTAGATGTTGTCGAATGCGCGCTGCAGCTGCGCGACGTCCAGCGTCGCGCTCGAGGCCTGCTCGTAGATCTGCCCGGTTTGCGTCTTGAGCATCTGCGACGTCGATTCGATGAGGTTACCGGTCGTCGTGCTCAACGCTTTAATCTGATCGAGGACGAGCCGCTCGTTGCCCAGTGCCTGCGCGACCATGACGGCCGTCCGCAGCGCCGACACCGTCGTCGTCGTCGCGCGATCGACGCCCTTGATCAATTCGATGTTATTCTTCTTGATCAGATCGAGAGCGAGATACCCTTGAACGCTGACCGCCATCTGCGTGAGCAAATCCGTGACCTTCTGCCGCGCGTAGAACAGGACGTCTTCGCGCAGAACCTTCGCACGCGCGGGATCGCTCGTCTCGAGCTGGGCGAGCCGCGAAGAGAGCGCCGCATCGATCTTCTTGCCCAGATAGATATACTGCTCCATCTTCTGCATCAGCGTCCAGAGCCGGCCTTTTTCGGTCTCGACTGCCGCGTTGTCTCTGGTCAGCTCGTCCTTGCTGTGATAGAGGGTCTCGATGATCGCGTTGATGTGCGATTGCGCCGAGCGGTACCCGTCGAAATAGGCGAGGACGTGATTGCCCATCGGGATGATGCCGAGAATCTTGCGCGGGGCGAACAAGTCGCCTTGCTTTGCGGGGTCGAGTTTTTCGACCGTCGTGCGAAGATCGAGCAGGCTCTTCGATACCGGAGAATTGCCGTCGAGCATGCCGCGATTCATCGAATTCACCGAACGGTCGAGCATCCGGTTCGAAACGGCGGCGGCCTGCGCGACCTCGTCGTTCCCCATCGAGTTGATCGCGTCGACCCTCGTCTTGAAATCCGACCCGTTGATGTCGAGCGTCGTAACTTGGTCGATGAACTGCGAGACCTGGCTATCGAGCTTCGTTTCTTCTTCCGCGGTGAGCTTGACCGCGCCCGCGGCTTGCTCCGCCGGAACGGCCGTGACCGGAGCCGGCGGTTCGAGGACCAGCGGCGTTGCGGCCGGCACCGAGGAAGCTTGAGACGGTTGCGGATCGGACGGGTTCATGATCACTCCTGAAGGGGGCGCGAGCTAGTTGAATTTCTTTTCGATGTAGCGGATCATCGATTCGAGCGTTTCGTACGTCGGCGGATCGACCACGTCGATGAGCGTGTCGGGCGCGGTGACGTTGTGGGCTTTCCAAAACGAACGGTAGCCCGAAGCCGCCGTCCGCAGGCCGTGTTCGCCCGCGAGCTCCTGCAACACCGGATCGTTGGCGAGCAGATCGCCGAGCTTCGCGCCCTTGTCGTCGAACGGGATGAGTTCGTGCTTCGTGAACACGGTGGGTTTGGGATAGAGCAGCACCATGTTCGGATCGTGCGCGGTCGGGTTCTCGACGAGATATTCGATGAATTGCGCCTCGTAGATCATGACCAGCGGCGCCTTGCCCATGCCGATGGTCGTGTAGTCGTCGAACGGTCCCGACGAGCTCGACTCCTGATAGCCTTGGCGCAGAAAGAGTTCCGACGCATCGGGCATCACCTTGTCGACCTGACTCTGCGTCGAGACGATTTCGTTGCCGTCGAGCAGATAGGACGCGAGCGCGAGTTACATCGCTGCGGAATTCGACTGGCGCACGTCCGTCGACGAGATCAGCACCGATTTCGAGACGTCGTAGCCCGCATGGTCTGCGAGATCGTTCCAGCGCTCGTGCGCGACCATGACGCCGATGAGTTTCTTCATGTCGACGATGTAGTAGTCGCCGCCGCGGTGCTCGACGATGCCGTTGGCCATCAAGATCTTCGCGATCGGCAGCCACGACGCGACCGTCATCGGCGTGTAGAACGGCGAATAGGACCGCGTCGCTTTCGTGGTTTGCATCAGCTTCTTCGCGGCCGGTTCGCCCGCGGGAAAGCCGAAATCGTAATTCGCGAGATCGGTGCGTAGCGCCATGTCGCGGGAACCCGAGGTTTCTATTTGCAGATCGATGCCGTTCTTGCGCAATTCGTCGAGCACTTTGGGATCGGTGAGGTAGCCCTTCTTCTCCGAACCGATCAGACCGTGGACGGTCACGATCCCGGCTGCGGTCAGCGCCGACTTCTGATGCTGGAACGAGAAAAAACCCGCGACCGCAACACCGGCCACGAGCAAAACCACGAGCAGGGGACCCACGATTCGCTGAACGCGCATACGGGAGGGCCCTATCGCTCTGCGGACGCGAAAGTTTCGCAAGCGTTCCGGTGCACCATGCGGCCTTCGGCCTCACGTAAAACGGGTCCGGCTTTGCGGCCGGACCCGCGCGATGTAACCGCGACGGCGCCGTCAGGCGAACTCGAGTTCTCCCGCTCCGATCGGTTCGGTGCGAGAACCGTAGCTCGCATCGCCGTACGGATACGGAAACGGCTGTTGGGGAGCGCTCGAAAGCGGCGGGGAGTCGGCGTCGCGATCGGTCTTGTCGACGAGAAAGCCCCCGAGATCGACGTTCGAGCCGCTGGCCTTGACGTCGACACCGTTGCCGTTGAGCGAGAGCGTCGTCGTGAGCTCACCGCCGCGATGATTGGAATCGACGATCGTGAGCGATTTGTCGGCGTTGAGCGTGACGGTCTCGTCGCGGCCGATTTGCGTCGCTTGACCTTGCGCGAGCGTGACGTTCCGGCCGTTTTCGGTGACCGAATACGATCCGTCTTTGTCGAGCGTGACCGCGTCGCGACCGCCGGCCGTCCGCACGGTGGCGCTGGAATTGTACGTGACGCCGTTCGCGTTCGGCGTCGTGACCGAGGTCGAAACGCGATAGCCGCCGCCGAACGAGTCGGAATCGAGCAGGTCGCTGTGGCTCTGCATGCTGTCCCACTTGTCGCCGACGCTCGCGCCTGCCGACGTCGTTCCGTTCAACGCTTCGTGCGGGTCGCCGGTCGAACTCGCCGACACATTGGAGAAGGCCGTCTCCGGCTGCGAGCTGCCCGAAGGAGCACCGTTCCAGCCCGTGCCGGTAGTCGAAACGCCGGACGTCCCGCCGAAGTACGACGAAAGCTGCGACATGAGGTTCGAGAGCGAATTCATGATGCTCGCGAAGAACGAGTCGTCGCTCGAGCCGCCCGCGGCGTAGCCGCTCGAGCCGTAGCCGTTCGCAGATCCGGTCCCTTCGTTCGGATTCCAATTTTGGGCCGGCAGGGCGATCGGATTGTTGCGGAAGCCGTCACCGAATTGCGGGGCGCGATAGTTCTGCTGATTCGCCGCATCGGCCGGATCCTGTTCGTTTTGGTAAGCGAAAAGCGGCGTCGATCCGCCGAATCCCGCGGGCTGGCTGCCGTTGATGAAGGACATCGAAAGTTCTCCTGGAGTGAGCGTCGCGGGATGAACCCGTCGCGCTCTCTATCGCGACGCGGTCTGCCGGCGGAAAGAGCCGTCGAGCGCGACGATCGCGGCGACGATCGACAGGAGCGCGCTCGAGAGCATGACCGTATGGAAGCCGTCGGCGTACGCGGATCGCACGATCGCGGCCGCCGCCGCGCGTGCGTCGGCGCCGTGCACGGCGGCCGGGAATTTTCCGGCGAGCAGCGTTGCCGAGTCCGCGACCATCGCGCGCCTCGCGGCATCGTCGAGCGGGGCGTGCCGCACGCCGCGCGCGACGGAAGCCGTGAACGTCGCCGAGAGAACGACGCCGAGCGCCGCGATCGCGACGAGTCCCGACGTTCGCGAGACCGCGTTGTTGATGCCCGAGGCGATGCCGGCGTGCGCGGTATCGACCGCATCCATCACG
>CAZZUZ010000122.1:0-7633 GCA_964657315.1 Vulcanimicrobiota bacterium | reverse complement strand
GCCGCGTCGGCAGCGGCGAGGCTGGCGTCACCGCAGATCATCTTTTCCGCGACACTCTTCGCCTGTGCGCAATCGAATGACGCTTTGGCGGATTCGGCCGCGTCGCTCGCGCCGGCGTTGATTGCGGGCGTGCCCGCGATCGTCAAACCGGCTACCGCGACCGCGTACGTCACCGTGCGCGTCTTCGAAGAGATCGTCGCTTCGGGCATCTTGCCGCCGGGTGCCGTACAGCTCATCGCGGGCTCGATCGGCGACACGTTCGAGCATCTCAACGGACAAGACGTCGTTTCGTTCACGGGATCGCTGCACACGTCGCTCTCGCTTCAGGCGCATCCGGCGATCGCACGCAACGCCGTGCGATTCATCGCCGAACGCGATTCGCTCAACGCCGCCGTGCTCGGGCCGGATGCCGTCGAAGGAACGCCCGAGTTCGATCTCTTCGTCCGCGAGGTCGTGCGCGAGATGACGGTCAAGGCCGGACAGAAGTGCACGGCGATCCGCCGCGCGCTCGTACCGCGCGCCTCCTACGAAGCGGCGGGTGCCGCGATCGCGGCAAGACTCGGGAAGGTCGTCGTCGGCGATCCGCGGGCCGAAGGCACGACGATGGGCCCGGTCGTTTCGCTCGCGCAACGCGACGACGTCCGGCAGCGCGTGTGCGAATTACTTCAGGACGAAACCATCGTGCTCTTCGGCGGCACCGAGCACGGCCCATCCGGCGGCGCGTACCTCGCGCCCGTGCTGCTCGGCTGCGCGCAACCGCTGCAAGCGAAGGCGGTGCACGAGGTAGAAGCGTTCGGGCCGGTCGCGACGCTGATGCCGTACGATACGCTCGCCGACGCCGTCGACCTCGTTTGCCGTGCCGAGGGCAGCCTCGTCGCGTCGGTCTACACCTACGACGACGTGGCGGCCGACGCGATCGTCGCCGGGATCGCGCCCTATCACGGCCGCATCCTCGTCCTCGACCGCGACTGCGCGCGCGAATCGACGGGACACGGCGCGCCGCTGCCGATGTTCGTGCACGGAGGCCCGGGCCGAGCCGGCGGCGGCGAAGAGCTCGGCGGCGTCCGCGCGGTCTACCACTATCTGCAGCGTACCGCGCTGCAAGGCTCGCCGGAACGGCTCGCGCGCATCACGGGCGCGTGGGCGCGCGGCGCGTTCGAGAGCAGCAGGCCGGCGCATCCGTTTCGTTACGCGTTCGACGAACTCGCGATCGGCCAGACGATCCATACCGCGTCGCGCACGATCACGCTCGACGACATCGAGCACTTCGCGCATTTCACGGGCGACACGTTCTACGCGCACATGGACGACGACGCCGCCAAAGCCAATCCCTTTTTCCCCGGCCGCGTGGCCCATGGCTATCTCTTGCTATCGTTCGCGGCCGGCCTTTTCGTGGACGCCGCGCCGGGTCCGGTACTCGCGAACACGGGCCTCGACAACCTGCGCTTCTCGAAGCCCGTCTCGCCCGGCGACGCGATCGCGGTGCGACTGACCGTCGCCCAGAAAACGCCGCGCAATGCGGAGTACGGCGAGGTACGCTGGGACGTCGAACTCACGAACCAGCACGGCGAAACGGTCGCCACCTACGAACTCCTGACCATGAACGCGGTCGCCGCCTCCGCGCGGCTCGGGGTGGGATGACCGAAGGGCGTCCGTGGAGAATACGAAGAACCTACCAAATGGTAAGGTAAAGCGAGGATTCCGATGTACACGCAAATGATCGAAGTTTCCGAGGCCGATCCGGGCACGGACGATGCGCAGCGCCAGCGGGTCTTCGACGACAAGATCGACCGCGGCATCACGATCGAGGCGTCAGACTGGATGCCTCAGGCCTATCGCGATACGCTCGTACGTCAGATTTCGCAGCACGCGCACTCCGAGATCGTCGGCATGCTCCCCGAGGGAAACTGGATCACGCGCGCGCCTTCGCTCGAGCGCAAGTGCATCCTCATGGCCAAGGTGCAAGACGAGGCGGGACACGGCCTCTACCTCTATAGCGCGGGCGAAACGCTGGGCACCTCGCGCGACGACATGTTCGACGCGTTGCTCTCGGGCAAAGCCAAGTATTCGAGCATTTTCAACTATCCGACGCTGACCTGGGCCGACGTCGGCGCGATCGGCTGGCTCGTGGACGGAGCGGCGATCATCAATCAGGTGCCGCTCACGCGCTGCTCGTACGGTCCGTACGCCCGCGCGATGGTGCGCATCTGCAAGGAAGAGAGCTTCCATCAGCGTCAGGGATTCGAAATCCTCACGACGCTCGCGCACGGAACGCCGGAACAAAAGGCGATGGCGCAGGACGCGCTGGACCGCTGGTGGTGGCCGTCGGTGATGATGTTCGGTCCGCCCGACGGAGAGTCGCAGCACAACGAGCGGTCGATGCGCTGGAAGATCAAGCTCTTTACCAACGACGAGTTGCGTCAGAAGTACGTCGATCAGAGCGTTCCGCAAGCGGACTTCCTCGGCTTGACCATTCCCGACCCCGATCTACGCTGGAATGCGCAGCGCGGCCACTACGATTTCGGGACGCCGGACTGGGACGAGTTCTATGCGGTGGTACGCGGCAACGGGCCGTGCAATCGCGAACGGCTCGGCGCGCGCGTCGCCGCACACGAGAGCGGCGCTTGGGTCCGCGAAGCCGCGATGGCCCACGCACGCAAGCGTGCGCAGCGTGAGGCATCGGCGGCGTGAGTCAAACCCCGCGCGCGCAATGGCCGCTTTGGGAAGTCTTCGTGCGCAGCGGTCACGGGCTCGCCCACAAGCACGTCGGCAGCCTGCATGCCGCGGACGAGGCGATGGCGCTGCAGAACGCGCGTGACGTGTACACGCGGCGCGGCGAAGGCGCGAGCTTGTGGATCGTTCGCGCGACCGACATCGTTGCGAGCGATCCCGCAGACGGCGAGGCGCTCTTCGGTGCCGCGGAATCGAAGACGTATCGGCATCCGACGCACTTCATCGTGCCGGAAGGCGTGAAGAATCTGTGAAGGCGCTCCAAGGCGCGCGTACCGATCTGATCATCGCGACGGTCGCACTGCTCGTGAGCGCCGGCGCGACCATCTCGTCGGTCTATCAGACGAAGGTAGTCGCCAATCAGTTGAGCGCGTCGGTATGGCCGTATCTCTCGATCGAGACGAATCTCTCGGAGAACGCCTTCGCGCTGTCGGTGTCCAACGACGGCCTCGGTCCCGCGCTCGTGCGCAGTGCGAAGCTGTCGGTCGATGGAAAACCGTATCCGACCTACCGCGGGGCGCTCGCCGCCATCTTTCGCGGAACGACCGCACCGACGCCCAAGGGCTCGTTCGCATCGATCGATGCGACCTCGGTCATCCACGTTGCCGATCAGCGCGTGTTGATGAAGGCCACGCTCGGTCCCTCGGCGAGAACGCTCGGCGATCTCGGTAAGCGGGTCGCGCTCGAGCTCTGCTACTGTTCGTTGCTCGACCAGTGCTGGAACGTGCGCTCGGGCACCGGAAAGCCGCGCGTCGCCGTGCCCTCGTGCGCGTCGAACGACGGGATCGACTACTGATGCATGCCGATCGCGAAGCGCTCTTCACGTTCTCGCTGCAGATGGGCGACAACGCACTCGTGCTCGGCCAGCGCTTGAGCGAATGGACCGGCCACGGTCCGATCGTGGAAGAAGATCTCGCGCTGACCAACGTCGCGCTCGACCTGGTCGGACACGCGCGCATGTGGCTCTCATATGCGGGAGAAGTCGAAGGTGCGGGCCGCGACGAGAACGCGCTCGCGTATCTGCGCGATCAGCGCGGCTATCGCAACGTGCTGCTCGTCGAGCGGCCCAACGGCGATTACGCCGACACGACCGCACGTCAATTTTTGTTCGACGTGTGGCATCATGCGCTGCTGCGCGAACTCTGCGGCTCGCGCGACGAACGCGTCGCCGCGATCGCGAACAAAGCCGTGCGCGAAGTGGCCTATCACGTGCGCCGCAGCGGCGATTGGCTCACGCGCCTGGGCGACGGCACGGACGAGAGCCGGGCTCGCATGCAGCGCGCGCTCGATGCCGCGTGGCCGTATACGGGCGAACTCTTCACGGCCGACGACGCCGATCGGCAGTTGCTCGCCGCCGGCATCGTGCCCGATCTCGCCGCGCTGCGAGAACTCTGGCACGCCCACGTCGCTCGCGTCGTCGCCGACGCGACGCTCGCGCTGCCGGCGGACGGCTTCATGCACTCCGGCGGCAAACAGGGCCGTCACACCGAGGCGCTGAGTTATCTGCTGGGCGAGATGCAGTCCGTCGCTCGGGCGGTTCCGGCGAAATCGTGGTAACGAACGAGGCTGGGATCGCGGACGTCTGGGCGTGGCTCGGCGATGTCGCCGATCCCGAAATTCCGGTTATTTCGATCCTCGATCTCGGCGTCGTGCGCGACGTGGCTTGGGCCGATCGCCACGGCGAACGCGAAGTGCACGTGACCATCACGCCGACGTACTCGGGCTGTCCCGCGATGAAGACGATCGAACGCGACATCGTGGAGGCGCTGCACGGCCGCGGCATCGCGAACGTCAGGGTCGACGTCGTGCTCGCGCCCGCGTGGACCACGGATTGGCTCTCGGCGCGCGGCCGCGAGAATCTGCGCGCCTACGGCATCTCGCCGCCGCGTCTGCGCGCCGCCGTGCCTGCCGGCACGCTCGACCTCATCGGCTTCGTCAACGAGCACGCCGTCTGCCCGCGCTGCGGCAGCGCCGAGGTGACGCTCACGAGCCGCTTCGGCTCGACGCCTTGCAAATCGCTCTACACCTGTACCGCTTGCCGGGAGCCGTTCGACCATTTCAAGTCTCACTGAACTGCGCGTTGCGAAGGTGCGGCCGCAAACGCGCGAGGCGATCGTCGTCACCTTCGACGTTCCGCCGGAACTGCGCGACCGCTACGCGTTCGTTGCCGGTCAGTTCGTGTCGCTAGAGGCCGAGATCGACGGCGAGCGCGTGCGCCGCTCCTACTCCATTTGCGCCGCACCGTCGCAGAACGAACTCTCCGTCGCGATCAAACGCGTCGGCGACGGCCGGTTTTCGACGTGGGCCCACGACGCGCTCGTGCCGGGCGCGTCGATCGCGGTCGGGCCGCCCGACGGACGCTTTCACGTTCCGCTCGATTCGGCCAATAGCAAACACTATCTCGCGGTCGCGGCGGGAAGCGGCATCACGCCGATCGTCTCGCTCGTGCGGCACATCCTGGAGACCGAACCGCTCAGCCGCGTCACGCTGGTGTACGGGAATCGTGGGTCGTCGAGCGTCATGTTCCGCGAAGAACTGCAGCACCTCAAAGACCGCTATCTCGCGCGCTTCGCCTTACTCTTTGTCATGAGCCGCGAGCCGCAGGACGTGGATCTCTTGAGCGGGCGCATCGATCGCGAAAAGTGCGATGCGCTGCTCGAGTCGTGGATCGATCCGTCCACGGTCGACCTCGCGTTCGTGTGCGGCCCGGAAGCGATGACGCGAGCGGTGGTCGAGTCGCTGCACGGTCACGGCATCGAGGGCGACCGGGTCAAAACCGAACTCTTCGCCGCAGGCCCGCAGGCGGCGAACCGTCCGCGCTCGGCCGACCTCGCGTCGCCGGGCGGTGTCGAAGCGTACGCTCTGCTCGACGGGCAGCGCCGCACCTTTACGATCGAGAAGGGCCGCGAGACCGTGCTCGACGCGGGACTGCGGCAAGGCATCGAATTGCCGTATTCGTGCAAGGGCGGCGTCTGTTCGACGTGCCGCGTGATGCTCGTCGAAGGCGAAGTCGACATGGACGTCCACTACGCGCTCGAGGACTACGAGATCGCGCGCGGGTTCATCCTCATGTGTCAGAGCTATCCGGCTTCGGAATCGATCGGCATCGACGTCGACTCGCACTCACACGTCTAGCGACACGCCCGAACCGCCGCGAGCATTTCGGCCATGGCCGGCAGATCGCCCGGATGCTTGCCGCGGTAAGCCCAGCGCACGATGCCCTCGGCATCGACGTAGGCGGCTCCCGGCAACTGCGCGGAATCTTTGAGTCTGGTCTCGGCCCAATTCTGTTTGAAACCGGCCGCTCTGTTCTCGGCGCGCCGGGCTTTGAGAGCCGGATCGGTAAAGAGCTTGAGTAAGTTGAACGACCCGAGCCCCATCGCCGCGTAGGTCGCTTTGTCGGGATCGCCGATGCAGCGATCCGCCATACCGTACGGCGCGCAGAACGCTTCGGCTTTGGCCGCGTCGCCGATGACGACGAACGTGACGCCTACCCCGAGGTTCGAAAAGTCCGTGTCGAGCTCACGCAACTGCGTGAGGGGTTCCCCGAAGAACGTTCAGCCGACGTGCCGCAACCAGACGACGAGGCCCGGTTTCGCGATGTGAAGCGCGGCGGCCGCGCCGGGCAGCGGTTTTCCGACGGATTCGGTGGTCGCGTCGCTCATAGCACACATCCCCAGACGTAGTGGAGTTTAGTATGATGTAACAAGCGAAGAAAGTACAAGCGAACCGCGACGGGAACTACCGACAAACAGCTGGGGCTCATCAACCGGGATTTTGGATTTGGCGGAACTGGTCGTCGACGAATCTTTTCGAGCGGGCGCTGACGCTATTCCGGCGATGGTCTGCGTCTTTTCGACCACGGCCGGCCTCACGTTCGCAAATAAGTTCTTCGTCGAGAGTTCCGGCTGGCCGGCCGCGCGGCTACGCGATTTCGCCCGCCTCGTGCATCCGCACGATCGCGACCGGACGATTTCGGCTCTGCGACGCGCCGTCGCCGAAAGCTCCGATTTCCGGGGCGAATTTCGCTTCCGTTTTCCCGACGGCGGCTATCGGACGTTTTTCTGTACCGCCGCTCCCCTGCTCGCGAACGGCGGCGTGGTGCGCGGGCTGTACGGGATTGCGATCGACATCGAAGACCGCGTCCAGACCCGAACGGCCCTGCTCGATTCCGAGCGGCGGCTCGAGACGTTTCTCACGACCGTGCCGCAAATCGTCTGGACCGCGGATTCCAGCGGCACGATCGATTGGTACAACGACCGCTGGTACGAATTCACCGGACAGACACCCGAAGAAGCCGCGGGTTGGGGCTGGCAGGCGGTCCACCATCCCGAAGATTTTCCGCGGGTGATGGAAGAGTGGCCGCGCTGCATCGCTACCGGCGACCCGTTCGAGATGGAGTTCCGCCTGCTCGGCCGCGACGGCTACCGCTGGTTTCTCACGCGCATCACGCCGCTCAAGGACGAACGCGGCAACGTGATCCGGTGGTTCGGCGCAAATACGGACATCGACGACCGCAAACGCGCGGAACAACGGCTCGTCGCGGTCCTGCAAGAGGTCTTCCGCAACGAGCGCGCGCCGGACGTCGCTCCACTGCGCATCGACGCGCTCTATCTCCCGGCCGAACCCAAAGCGCTCGTCGGCGGCGACTGGTATGACACGTTTGCGCTAGCGGACGGACGCCTCTTGGTCTCGATCGGCGACGTCGCGGGCCACGGCATCGAGGCCGCCTCGACCGCCGCGCGGCTGCGTCAGACCGTCGCGGCGTTCGCGCTCGAAGATCCCGATCCGGCGCGCGTCCTCGAACGCACGAACCGCGTATGCGCGGCGCAAAACGCGGCGCTCGCAACCGCCTGCGTGGCGGTCATCGCGCCCGGCAGAGGACTCGGCGGGACGCGCCACG
>CAZZUZ010000121.1:0-7635 GCA_964657315.1 Vulcanimicrobiota bacterium | reverse complement strand
ATAAAAGGTGCGCCGGAAGCGCCGCGAGGGGACATAAGCCACGATATGGTTAGTCGCATAAACGAGGAGTTCATAAACGGCACCTTTGATCACGTGCCGGTCTTATGCGCGAAGAGAGCGAAATCTTATCCCGCGGCCAGCGGCCGCGCGCACGTTAGAGAGCGGATCGTTTGCAAAATAAGAAGAACATGGGAAATCTCGACGTCTTTCTCTTCGCGTGTGGGACGCTTTTAATCTTGGGCGTGCTGTTTGAACTCTATGGCCATTATGCGTACGTGCATACTAAAGGTGCCACGGTGGTAAGGGTCGATCGTCTCACAGGCGATTCGTGTACGCTGCCGTGCAACGGAAGTGAGGCAGAGTCGTTCGTGGTCGCGCCGCCCCCCGACACGCCGGCGCCGAAGACGTGTCACCCTGCCAACGTCGTGCGTGTCAGCGCGAAGATGCGGTTCCCGGCCGACCGGAAGCCGATCGCTTATGGCGCCGGCGGCGTTGAAGCGGGATCGACCGCGTCCAAGAGTATGCGCCGCCGTATTGTACCGTTTGCAAGCGAGCTTAGCGACGGACACGTTTATGCATTTTCGCGATTGTCGTATGAAGCAGTTGCGACATGGTCGACCGGACAAGATGTTGAGGTCTGCGCGACGTGGTCCAAGATCGAACGCCGCCCATACTATTCGATCGGCGCTGGCGACGACACCGAGCCGGCCGATATAGCGATCTAAGGGCTTGAGTCACACTTTTCTCGTCAACCGGGCTCAAATCGCTAAACTCTTACTTCAGAGTTCCCGAGGTAATTGATATCGTTCTTTGATTGCCTGTCAGTAATGAGAGATATCCGAAGCCCCCTCGCAAATGTAATAGCGACGGAATGTCTACTGCTATTTTTGTAACGATTCTGTGACTTAATGGGCATCCGATTGGCTATCTAAGCGCCGATGATTGTAATGCGGGCCAACCGCGACATTCCTAATCGATGCGATATAAAAGGTCAACTTGCCGCGTTTATACACCTCGGGCTCGATTTTTGTTTTTACGCTCTCTCTTGCCGCGTGCTCGCAATCGGGGTCAATGGCGCCAATGTCTGCGCAGATGACGGCGGCTCCGGCTAACACTGCAGCCGTTCACGTCTCGCAGTCCGTAGCTGCGTCTGCGATTGATGCGGCGTACGCGACTTCTTCCGCGAGCGCGACTCCCTTGCACACCGCGATCCCATCTCCGTCGGCTACGCCGGTCAAAGCTTCGTCGGTCTCACCGTCTCCGGGCATGACGCCGACACCCGTACCGGGCAACCCAACGTTCTATGTCGCTGGCGACATCGCCGATTCGATCGGTGTAAATGCAAATTTGCTGCCCTATCCGACGATGCAGCCACTCGATGCGACCGAACTCGGCGTACTAATTGGCGCAGCTCACATTCGTCACTATCGTGCCGGCATCGATGTCAACAATGCGCTTTACGTAAAGAACATCTTGGCGTTCGATTTAGCGAGCCACGCAAGACCAATGTTTGAAACGGATTGCAATCCGAAAGTCGGTCAGAATGGGCTGACGCTTCCGGCAGATATCCGCGCATTTAACATAGCAATCGGCGACGCAGCGGACGCTATCGAAGGCGTCAATGAACCTGACACACGGCATGCGCAGGATCCGGATTTCCAGGCTGACTTAGATGCGTGTCAGGCAACAGAGTCCTCAGCAATCCCGTCGCTACCGTACGTTGCGCCGGCAGTCGCACAGGCCGGCCGTTATCAATACGTCGGCTTCATTCCCAACATGACGGTTGCAAACATTCATCGTTATCTCAGCGGCCATAATCCCGGCACTCTAGGCTATGGACCCAGCCACTATTGCGGCTTCGAGTATGCTTCGATTGAATATAATAAGTGTTACGCAGCGGGCGAAGCCGGCTCGGGAAAACCATTCTACGAAACGGAAACCGGCTGGAATACCGACAGCGGTGAAGTCGATCTAGCTACTCAAGCGAAATATGACACGCGCTCCGTGCTTTATAACTGGATCCACGGAGTGACTCGCACGTATTTCAATCCGCTCGTTTCATACACCGGCGTCGATGGTTTCGGAGGCGACTCGCTGCTAAAGGCCGATCGTTCACCCAAACCTTCATACTATGCGCTTAAGACGCTTCTAAATATTCTTGCGGACGATGGCCGTCCCGTAGGATTCAAAGCGACGCCTCGGAGCTTTGGTGTTGCCGGTGCTTCTGCATCCGTTATTGTCGTGCCGATGCAGAAATCAAACGGCCCCACAGTTGTTGCCATATGGAATGAGACGCTCAGCTACGATTCGTCGAACAAAGCGCCGATCGTAGTTCCCGCACAGAGCATTACAATGTCGATTCCCGCGGATCAGGTGGTTGGCACGGTTCGTTCGATAACCGATAGCGGTTCGATGACGTCGACGTGGTTCAAGTGGTCAGGCCAAAACATCGTCTTCCCGATCGACGATCACGTAACGCTCGTCACCTTTGTAAACTCGGTAGTCACCGCAACGAAATAATTGTGAATGGTCAACCCGGAAACGAGTGCGAAGCGCCTCGAGCCAGTCATTGTGACGTGGGACCGGAAGCCGCGAACTGTGATCCAGGGCTGGTCTAGCGCCTTACGGTCAAAGCCGATGCAATTCGTGTGCCACGTACACTTTCGGCGGTCATCTTCATCTTCGTACTATCGCTTGTTGCATGCTCGCAATCAGGTAGGCTGGTGCCCGCCGCTCCCGCATCGCTCGCAGCTGCAGCCAGCGCACACTCGGATGCAAACATATACCGGACCGGCATGCCTGCAGCCCCGATCACGCCCGCCGTTTCCGTTACGCCAACGACCGTTCAGCAAACCTTTTACGTTGCGGGAGACATCGCTGATTCGGCGGGCGTCAACGCGACGCTCTTCCCATATCCGACTATGCAACCCAGTGACGCGACGCGGCTGGGCGCGCTCGTCGGTGCAGCGCACATACGTCATTATCGCGTGGGCTTTCAAGCAAACAACGCGATGTACGAGAAAAATCTCAATGCGTTCGATGCCTCAAGTCAAGCCAAGCCGCTTCTCGAAACGGATTGCAACCCGAAAGTCGGATTGTACGGGCTTACGGCACCGGCGGAGCTAAAAGCCTTCAATGCGGCCATCGGAGATGCCGCCGATGGCGTAGAAGGCGTCAACGAACCGGACACGCGTCTAGCGCAGGATGCGGACTTCTCCGCGGACCTCAATGCCTGTCAAGCGGTGCTTTCGTCGGTCCTCGATATTCCGTACGTTGCACCCGCTATTGCGCAAGCGGGACACTATCAAGCCGTCGGCTTCATTCCGAACATGGCCGTGGCAAACATTCATCGATATCTCGCGGGTCATAATCCCGGCACTGCGGGCTATGGGCCGAGCCAGAACTGCGGCTCGGAATACGCATCGCTCGGCTACCTTAAGTGTTACGCCGCAGGCGAAGCTGGTGCAAACAAGCCATTCTACGTTACCGAGACCGGCTGGAATACTGATGACGGCGAGGTTGATCTTGCGACGCAGGCTAAATATGATGTCCGTACGATCCTTTACGACTTCATGAACGGTATTTCACGCACGTATTTCATGCCGTTGGTTGCCTATACTGGCGGCGATGGTTTCGGAGGCGACTCACTGCTACGCGCTGACCGTTCTCCCAAACCCGCCTTCGTCGCAATCGGTTCGCTTCTGAACGCCCTTGCGGACGATAAGCGTCCCGCGGGATTCGCGCCGACTAGGCACAGCCTCCCCATTACGGCCGGGTCAGCATCCATTCTCGCGCTGCCCATGCAGAAATGCGACGGGTCTACGATTGTTGCGCTCTGGAACGAAACAATGAGTTACGACTCGGCGAACCGCGTGCCGATCGCAGTCCCCGTGCAAAACGTCACGATGTCTATTCCGACAGGTCAGGCCGTTACTACGGTCCGCACGATCGGCGATAGCGGCACCTTCGCGGCGACGTCTTTCTCAGTCAACGGCAATAAGATCGTTTTACCCGTCGACGACCACGTGACGCTTGTGACCTTTACGGCGGCATCGCGGTTGCCGATATAGTTGGTCCTTTTGACCATTCTGCCAACAACTAACGTTTCAAAAGCTAGTTTCGAACTAAAGGCTTTCTGAATTGCGAAAAAACTAATAGTTTTTTTGTGCTAAGCTGTGCTCTAGGTTTTGTTTGTAATCACTGCGCACGTCCCCGTCGGCGCAAGCGGCTAAAGCCCGTTTATATTTTTCTCGCGCCGGTCTCTTTCATCGGGCTTCATGCTGGAGATCGTACTCTCGCTTCATACATGAATTCTTACCACGTCTTCGTCACGATGTGTCCACTTGGGGTTGGGGACGAGTTTGCGAATATAATGACGGGCGCTCATCTGTGCGCGAGACAAAGCTTTGCGTAAGAGCGCAACGTCTTCCGGAGAGCCCATGATCGTGCCGTGCGGCTCTTTGGTCTGTTGCGACGAAGGTTCAGGCGAATAGTAGTATAATGCCAGCAGTTGGCGACTTTGGCCGGGCGGAACGCGAAGAGCATGGTAGCCATGAAATGCCCTGTCGTTGACATCCATGATTATCGCTCGATTGAATCGCGGTTCAACTTCTAAGACGCGCTTCTTCCCGGTGGCATCGTATAGCAGCAAGTTCGAACGCCAACCGGGCTCGAAATTTGGGTTGAGATAAACTAATACGTTTAGACGGCGGTAAAGCCAAGGTGCGTTCGGGTGCGTGTTGTGGTCGGCGTGTATCGGCAATTCGCTTCCATTTAAGCCTATGTGCGCGCCCGCTCCGATTTGCGTTTCATCCATGGCGAGTCGCTCGATGTTGCTTATTGCCGACAAGCGCTCGATAAATCGGCGGGAGGCTAATGAAGTGAAGGCCGCGCGAAAGAGATTTTGGTCGAGTGGCGGTGGCCCGTACACTCGTCCCGAGAAAAAACGGGATTTGAATTCATCCACTCTGGAGATCGCGGGAAATGCGTGATGTAATGCCAGCGCCACCGCGGGTTCGAAAAAGTCGTCAATGATAACGTGTTTAAAGGGGACAGCGCAATCGAACCGAGCCTTGGCGGCCGGGATGTCAAAATCGTTGGGATCGAAATTCCAGTTCACGTTTGAGTTCGACCTTCGCTTTTGGTTTTTAGCCCCGTACGCCTGATTCCAATGAACATCAATAAGCTATGCGCGGTATTCATCACGTAAGGGACGCCGCCTGTTCGATCGGCAAAGGGCTTGCCGAGTGAGCTTCTATGGCCGATTACGGTTGTCGTCGGCGCATCGACGTCGGATCAAGGAAAACCGCCGCACGCTGATCGCGACCGGTGAAGCTCGGGTGCTGCCTCAGTCCCCCATCGGAGCCCCGTTTGCCGACGGGTAACGCCGAACGACGATGCTAATTTGCCTCATGTCCCTATGTTGCATTGTTCCGGTACGGATGACCCGTTTGACACAAGGTTAGGAGGTGCTAAATCTCGATGCCTTTGACGGGAAATCCGGAAGTATCGCTGTTCTTGAGTATTATTAGTTGATTGCCAGCACTGACGAAAGCTTGCATGACCGGCATGCTTCGTTTGATGCGCTCGTCGTCCCAATACGCAAACGGATCGTCAAGCAGAACGGGCGCCGGCTCGAGTCCTTCCGAAAACATTTGCGCCATAGCGAAACGAGTCACGAGATATGCCTGCTCGCGCGTGCCCGCGGAAAGTATATCGGCATCGATGATCGCATGATTTTCCGGAGATCTCACACGAACCGTCAGCGTTGTCGGGTCTATACGAATTACGGCGTATCGTCCAAGCGTAATTGCCTCAAGCGCCTGCGAGGCATAATCGGATAGCCGCTGAGCAAATTTATGATGAGCTTCTTTGGTCCGTTTATCAATCGTCGAGCGCGCCAATTCGACCGATTCTTCGAATCGTTCTAAGGACGTAGCTTGAAACCGAAGCCGTGTGACGGCTTCATCGAGCATAGCGAGGTCACGAACGTTCGAATGTGCGAGTTCGATGTGGGCTTCGAGGGCGGCGACTCCGCGTTCCGTCTCGGCCGTCCGACGCCGTAGATCGTGCTGCTGCGCCTCGAATGCCCGTGCGGAGCTGCCGTCGGGCGGCGCATGCGGTACGACTCCCGCCAAGAGAAGGTCGCGCAGCTCGGCTTCGAGTGCGAACTCGTCGTCGTCGCCGAGGAGATCGCCGCGGCGCACATCGATCATCGATAAACGGAGGTCGATTCCGTCTCGGGCACGCTTTCGCGCTTCGAGTTTCTTGACGATGTCGAGATCCCGATCTCGAACGCCCGACGTCTCAATAACGGTTACCGCTAGCGCATCAAACGTGCGTCCCGCAGCTTCGGCGAGATTATTCGTTTCGAGTGCAGCCGTCGCAAGGCGTTCGGCTTCGGCCTTCCGCTTCCGTAGTTCGATGGCGCGTTCGCGCTTTCGAGTGATTTCTTCCAACGAGACTACGCCGAGCGGGGCGAGCACGGCAGCAACGCGCTCCGCTGCCTGCCGCTCCGCCGCGATCGATGCGTCCGCTTCGCGCTGCATCTCACGCACGATTCGTGCCTTCGTCCGTCTTCCGTTCGATCGGATCAATGCCGTGCCGAAAAGTGCGATTGCGAGGATAGCCGCGACAATCGCAAAGACGTTTTGCTTCACCGCATATAGGATTACCGCGGCTACGGCAATGAGCGCGCCTGCGCTGAGCAACGCGCCGAAAAGTTCACTTCCTCCATCGACGTTTCGCCGTGCGGCTTGCGCACGGTCGGCGGCCGCGGTTGCTTGATTTCGCGCGGCCATCGCTGCGGCGGTGAGCTCCGACAACTCCGCGAACGCATCGTCATCGAGCGAGCCGCCATCGGCGTTTCGCTCCTCGAGTTCGTTCAGGAGTGCCGGCGTCATTCTCGCCCGAAGCGCTTCTTCGCTCTGATTTCGCGCCAACGCCGAATGCGTATGCCAATCCCGGTAGCTGGCTTCGAGCTTATCGGCGATGCCGATCGGAAAGCTTTCGACATCATCGTATTGCGCGCGTTCCGCCGACAGGGCGGCGAGATCGTCGCGTAGGTTGCGCAGCGATTCGATTCGCGACCGCAACGTGTAAGCGCGTAACGCGCGGCCTTCGAGTTCGTGCCGTTTCAGCGCGCCCTCGAGTTCCATCGCCTTCGCGCGCTCGAACTCGAGCCGAGAACGTAAATCGTCGAGTTCACGCAGATGCGCGCGCATCGTGTCTGCCCGTTCTTGCGCTTCGTCGATCTCGTCGTAGAGATGTTTGAGTGGTGCGTTCACCGTCGCACGCTTCTTGCCGACGTGTACCGCCAACGCCGCCTCGAGTCGTCCGATCGCTCCGAGCGCCGCGTCTTCGCGTGGCCCGCCGTCGAGTGCGCGTGCGAGCGAATGCGTAATCCGTTCGGCCCGCGACCCGTCGATCGTTGCATCGCCTTGCGCCAGGAACGATGCGTTTACGAAGACTTCGAGCGGCAAGCCCAGGTGAACCTCGCCGGGCGAGATCGTCTTTCCGATCGTGCATTCACCCGACGCATCGTTGCCGTGCTCGTCGTAGACGCGGACGCCTTTCGAATCGCGATCGAAGTCGCGCTGCACCTCGAATTTACGGCCGTCGGAGAGTTCGTAGGAG
>CAZZUZ010000120.1:0-7747 GCA_964657315.1 Vulcanimicrobiota bacterium | reverse complement strand
GCGGATTTTTACGGAGCGATGGACGGCGCCGGAAAATTCGTCAAAGGCGACGCGATCGCCGCGCTCGTCATCGTCGTGCTCAACCTCATCGGCGGTGTGGTCGTCGGCGTGACCTACGACCACTTGAGTCCGCTCGACGCGATCGACACGTTCGCAATGCTCTCGATCGGCAACGCGCTGGTCACGACGCTGCCCGCATTCTTACTCTCCGTTTCGATGGGTCTCATGGTGACGCGAGCGGCCGGCGACGGTTCGCTCGGCGTCGATCTCGCGACGCAGATCCTCGAGCGTCCCGACGTTTTACGGGCGGCGGGCGCCTTCGCGGGCGTGATGGCGCTGGTTCCGGCGCTCCCGCATCTCCCGTTCGTCGCATTCGGCATCGGTGCGATCGGGCTCGCACAGACGGGCCGCAAACGCCAGACCGATCGCGCGAGTGCGTTGCGCGCGGCGCAAGACGCGCAGCGTCGAGCCTCGATCCGCCGTCCCGAAATGGCGCTCGGACTCGTCGGCGTCGACGCGCTCGCGATCGACGTCGGCTCGGGTCTCGCGCAGCTATTGATTGTGCCGCACGCGGAACGGCTGCTCGACCGCATCGGCGAGGTGCGCCGCGCGATCGCGGCCGATCTCGGGATCGTGCTGCCGGGCGTGCGACTGCGCGACGACCTGCAGCGCGAGCCGCAAACCTATGCGCTGCGCGTGCGCGACACGATCGTCGGTGAGGGGACGCTGCAACTCGACCGCGTGCTGGCGGTCGCCGACGAGGCGATCCTCGAACGCATGCCGGGTACGCGCGTGCGCGAGCCCGTCTACGGCATGCCGGGCATCTGGATCGCACCCGAAGATCGCGACGCCGCGACGGCCAACGGCGCGCTCGTCTTCGACCCGATCTCGGTCGTCGGCTCGCATCTCGCCGAGGTCGCCCGGGCGCATGCGGCCGAACTGCTCGGTCGCCAAGAACTCACGACCCTCGTCGAACATCTGCGCGCGAGCGTTCCTTCACTGGTTAAAGAACTCGGCACCGACGCGTTGCCGTACGCGACGATCCATCGCGTGTTCGAATCGCTGCTGCGCGAGCGGGTCTGGCCGCGCGACAGCGTCGCGACGCTCGAGGCGCTCGTCGACGCAGCGAATACGACGCGCGATCCCCGCGAACTCACCGAAGCCGTGCGGCGTAAGATCGTGCCGCACCATCTGCGCCGGCGAGGCATCGCACGGCTCGAGCCGATCGTGCTCGAACCCGCCTTCGAAGGCGACCTCCACGGCTGGCTCGTCGAGGGCACGATCGCGCCGTCGGCGGAGATCGCGATCCACGTGCGAACGTCGGTCGAGCGCTACGCGCACGGCGTGCCGCGCGAACGCGCGGCGCTCGTGTGCACGGCGGCGCTGCGGCCGGCTATGGCCGATTTCTTGAGGCGCTTCGGCCTCGGCCTCGACGTCTATGCGTTCGGCGAACTGCCGCCCGAACTCGAGACACGTCCGGCGAGCGTGCTGGAACGCCCGCGCGTCCTAGCGATGCCTGCGTGAGGGTACGCTTAGCGCGCGGCGACCGCCTTGCAATCCGAGCAATGGCCCGAAATGGTCAGCGAGAAGTCCGCGTTTTCGAATCCGGCGCGTTGCGAGATTTCTCCAACGATGTCGTCGAGCCCGTCGGCGGAAACGTTCGTGAGTTCCCGGCACATCGTACACAGCAGATGGTGGTGCTTCTCGAGGGCGGCTTCGTAGCGCGCGGCCGTGCCGCCGACGGACACGATCTGGACGAGTCCGATCTCGCGCAGGATGTCGAGCGTTCGATAGATCGTGCCGAGACTGACGCCCGCCATATCTGAACGAACGCGTTCGAGTATCGTTTCGGCTGATAAGTGTTTGCCATCGGAGAGGGCACGTAAGACGGCGGAGCGCTGCTTGGTCAGGCGATACCGCGATTGCAGCAGCCCCGCGTCGACGGTCTTGTCCATGGAGGAGGACCTCCGGAAGTCCGTTTGACGAGGTAGACGGACCCTGCTACAATGCGTGGGTTCTCCCCTTCCTTGGGGTCTTTTTGTATCATGTGGCAGCAACTCAAACCCTGGGTGACGGGACTATTCATCGCGCTGATCGTGGCCGGGTGCCTGTATCTCGTCCTCCCGATCCAGAAGAAGATCAAACTCGGTCTGGACCTGCAGGGAGGCGTCAGCGTTCTTCTCCAGCTCAATACGAGTAAAGAAGTCCCGCAGATCACCTCGCAGATCCAGGGCCAGGTCCAGCAGGTCATCGAGGCGCGTATCAACGGCCTCGGCGTCGCCGAACCCGTCATCACCCCCGTGGGCACCGACCGCCTCCTCGTGGAGCTGCCGGCGGTGAAGAATCCGGATGAGGCGGTCGCCGCCCTCAAGGACGTCGCCAAACTCGATTTCAAGATCGTTCCCGAAACGGTCAACCAGCGTGCGCTCTCCGACAAGAACTACGCTAGCGGTTTCGATAAGAGCGGCAAGCCCGACCCGAACGCTCCGAGCGCCTACAAGGACTCGGGCGCGATCGTGTACAGCGGCGCCGATCTCAAGAGCGCGTCGTCGGCTCCGAGCCAGCTCGGCACGGGCTGGCAGATCCTTTTCAGCACCAAGGATCCGGCTAAATTCGGACAGATGACGCAATCGAACATCGGCAAGCTGCTGGGAATCTATCTCGACAAGAAGTACGTCTCGGCCGCGGTCATCAACAGCGCGATCACGACGGACGGCGAGATCACGGGCACGTTCACCGAAGACGAAACGATCCGGATCGCGAACGATCTCAACGCCGGCGCGCTGCCCGTGCCGGTCACCGTCATCGAGAACACGACGGTCGGTCCGAGCCTCGGCGCGATCGACCTCCAGAAGTCGCTCTACGCGGCCATGGCGGGCCTCGGGCTCGTGCTCATCTTCATGCTCGTCGTCTACCGCCTCCCGGGGTTCCTCGCCGACGTCGCGCTCGGCGTGTACGTGCTGATGCTCCTCGGCCTGCTCGCCGGCGTGCACGCCGTGCTGACGCTGCCCGGGATCGCGGGCTTCGTGCTCTCCGTCGGCATGGCGGTCGACGCGAACGTCCTGATCTTCGAACGCCTCAAAGAAGAGATCTGGTCGGGCAAGAGCCTGCGCGCGGCGACGCAAGTCGGCTTCAAGCGCGCGTTCTCTGCGGTCTTCGACAGCCATTTCACGACGATCGTCGGTGCGGGCGTGCTCTTCATGCTCGGCACCGGCACCGTGAAGGGCTTCGCGTACACGCTCTTCTGGGGAACGGCGTTCTCGCTGTTCACCGCCACCTTCGTCACGCGCTACTTCATGGATCTCGTCGTCAATACCAATGCCGTCGAGAACCCGAAAGTCTACGGAGCGTAAGCGATGTTTTTCCGAAGACTGAATTGGAACGTCGTCGGCTGGTTCCGCACCGTTTCGCTGATCTCGTACATCATCATCGGCCTCGGCGTCGCGTCGCTTATCTATCACTCGTTCACGGCTCCGGGCGGCGGCTTCCAGCCCTCGCACGCGCTGCGTCTGGGCTTGTCGTTTACGGGCGGCACCGACGTCACGGTGAAGTTCACGAAGCCCGTGACCGCCGATCAGATCTCGACCGCGATGAAATCGCTCGACGTCAACGACGCGCGTATCACGACGATCGGCACCGCTTCCGAAACGAGCGAACACTACTCGATCGAAACGCAGACCGACTTCGGCAACAATCAGGTCAAGGTCGAGAACGCGCTCAAAGCGATCGCGCCGATCGATCCCAGACTCTACAGCCTCAGTGCGGTCGGCCCGTCGCTCGGACGCGAATATCTGATCAAAGCGCTCGAAGCGCTCGTCATCGCGATCGCGATCCAATTCTTGTTCATCGCGTTCCGCTTCGGCTGGAATTACATCTTCGGTCTCGTCGTCGTCATCGCGCTCGTGCGCGACGCCGCGATGATGATCGGCATCTACGCGCTCGCCGACAAGCGTGCGGACGACGCGTTCCTCGCCGCGGTGCTGACCGTCGTCGGCTACTCGGTCATGGACACGATCGTCATCCTCGATCGAATTCGCGAGAACGTCAAAGTGATGAACGGCCAGCCGTATGCGACGATCGTCAACACGTCCATCCTGCAAACGATGACGCGTTCGGTCAACACGCTCGCGACCGTCGTCGTGACGCTCGTCGCGCTGCTCGCCTTCGGCGGCGCGAGCCTGCAGAATTTCGCGTTCGCGCTGCTCGTGGGCATCTGCTCGGGCGGCTATCACTCGATCTTCTACTCCGCACCGCTCGTCCACGTCTTGCGCGAACGTCAGATCAAGATCGCGACCGAACGCAAAGACACGGCGCGCCTAGCCGCCCTGAGCGGAACGGACAAGCCGCGCACGGTTGCGGAAGCCCGCGCCGCCGCCGCGTCCGCCGATCGCGCGAACGGCCTCTCGCGTGAAGAGGTGCTCTCGGCGCGTAAAGAGCGCCGCAAGAAGCCCGTCGTCCGTTCGGCGGCGGGACCCGCGCGCTATAAGCGCCGCCGCCCCGAACCCGGCTCGCCCGCAGCCGCGGCCGATGCCGCACTCGGTTACACCGAAGCCGATTACGAAGATCCGCTGCTCGACGATGAAGATTCGTTCGTGGAGCACGCGTACGCGCACGACGAGCATCTCGTCGACCCGCTCGACGCGCAGCGCGCCGGCCATCACGACGAGGCCTTCGAACTCGGCCACGAAGAGATCAATCTGAACTTGGGCGATGCCGACTCCGAAACGCTCGAAGACCCCGCTTCGCACCCCGCCGCAACGAAGCACGACTAAACCGCTTCCGCCGCCGACCGCGTCCGAGCGCGCCTTCGAGCGCCTCGTCGCGGATTTCGACGGGATCGACGAACTGGCGCACGTTCCCGCGGAGGCCGCGACGAACGCGCCGCCGGGTGAAGACGCGCGGTTTCTCGACGCCCTCTTCGCCAAGCGCGAAGAGTACCTCACGCGCGATCGATTCGCGACGATCGGCGACGCGAGCGAATTCTTCACCAAGGTCGTCGGCGTGAGTTTCGAGGGCCGTCAGGATACGGTCGCGGGTCTGGTCGCGGGCCAAACGCTCGAACTCAAGCGTCAGCCGGAGAACCCCGTCGATGCGAATGCGATCGCCGTGATGAACGGCGTCCTACACGTCGGATTTTTGAAGAAAGAGATCGCAAAACGTCTCGCGCCGAACATGGACGCGGGCGATCGTTACTTCGCGACGATCGGCTCCGTAACGGGCGGCGGCGCGAAGAACGTCGGTATCAACTTGCACGTACGCCGCTCGCGTGCGCCGGCGCGTGCCGCGCGTGCGGAAGGGGGGCGAGAACTCGCGTCGACCGACGCGCTTCGCATCGCGCTGATCGGCGAGCGGCCGCTACGCGACGCGCAACGCGCCGTGCTCGATCGCGTGGAGCGCGGCGTCAATACGCTCGCGGTGCTCGGTACGGGTCGAGGAAAGTCGCTGTGCTTTCAACTGCCCGCAGCCGAACGCGCACTCGCGCGCGGCGAGAAGACGCTCGTGTTCTATCCCCTGCGCGCGCTCGCGAACGATCAGTTCGACGCGCTGACCCGGCGTCTGGACGGTTTCGGCTTACGCGTGCTGCGCGCGAACGGCTCGATCGACGGCGGCGAACGCGAGGATCTCGATGCGGCGCTCGCCGACGGCTCGTGGGACATCATCCTCTCGACGCCCGAATACGCAACGTACCATCGCGACGCGTTCTCGCGCGCGTGCAACCGGCCGTCGTTCGTCGTCGTCGACGAAGCGCACCACATCTTCGAATCCAAACATCGCGCGGCGTACGGGACGCTCGGCGAACTCGTCGCGTCGCTCGGCGCGCCGCAAGTGCTCGCGCTCACCGCGACTGCGAACGCCGATGCGTTTCGCGAGATCAGGCGCGCGCTCGCGATCGACGCGTGGATCATCGATCCGACCGTGCGCGACAACCTGCACCTCGTCGACTCGCGCAACGTCACGGACAAGAACGCGTACCTCGCGCGCGAGCTCGACGGCGAGGGCAAGGCCATCGTGTATTGTAACTCGCGCGCCGAAGTGACGAAGCTCGCGGAGCGTTTGCGCGCGCGCTTCGGTCCGAGCGTGGCGTTCTATCATGCGGGCGTGGCGAACGCCGAGCGCCGCCGGATCGAGGATCTCTTTCGGCGCGGCGGCGTTCGGCTCGTCGTCGCCACGTCGGCGTTCGGCGAGGGCATCGATCTGCCCGACGTGCGTGACGTCTTGCTCTATCACCTCAATTTCGATTTCACCGAATTCAACCAGATGTCGGGACGCGCGGGCCGCGACGGCTTGCCCGCGCGCATTCATCTGCTCTACGGCGATGGAGACCGGCGCATCAACGACTTCATCATCGGTCGCTCCGCGCCGACCGTCGAAACGCTGCGCGAACTCTATCGCGGAATGAAGTCGCTCGCGAGCGGCGACGTGTTGCGCATGACGTACGAAGACGTCGCGCGCACGCTCGATCTCGATGTCGCCGACGGCTCGACCGTCGGCGGCGCGGTGCGCATCTTCGCCGAGGGCGGCCTCGTCGAAACGGGTACGGACGACGACGGGCGATTCGTTCGGTTCGTCCACGCACCACAGAAAGTCGATCTCACGAAAACGTCGCGGTACGCCGAAGGTCTCGCCGAGCGCGAGGGGTTCGAAAAGTTTTGCGGTCTCGCGCTGCAGGCCGATGCGG
Organism: Vulcanimicrobiota bacterium; assembly: GCA_964657315.1. Lineage (GTDB taxonomy): Bacteria > Vulcanimicrobiota > Vulcanimicrobiia > Vulcanimicrobiales > Vulcanimicrobiaceae > CAZZUZ01. The sequence continues at coordinate 1,068 of CAZZUZ010000120.1, read as the reverse complement.
CGACGCTCGAGACGATCGTCAACCGGCCGATCTATCCCGACCAGATTGCTTTAGAAGCGTAGTAATGACCCGAACCATCACCGAGGCGATCGACTTCGCTCCGACCGGCCGCGTCCTGGATGCGGCGATCGCCGCCATCGCGAGCGCGGGTGCTTTCGGTGGCGCGGTCGGGTCGCCGGAAGATCGGCGCGCCGCGTTCGACGCGTTCCGCCGGCTCTCGCGCCGCGCGCCCGCGTATCCGCCGCGGTGGCGCCATCGCGATGCGCTACGGCATTTCGAGGATCTGACTTGGACGACGGGGCGACTGCCGCTGCCCCCGCGGCGCACCGGAGCCGCAGGCCTCGCGCCCGTGCGTGAAGAGGCGTCGCCCGACGGACAACCTACGGCGCTGGCGGTCGCGAACGCGGGCGGCCTCGTGCACCTCGGCAGCACGCTGCTCGCGGCAGCCGCGGGAGAGAACGATCCGCGCTTCACGCTCTCGTCGCTCGCGGACGCCGTGCGCAAGACGCCCAAGCGTGTCGGCACGCTCTACGGACGGCTGGTCAAGGCGGCGTCCGATCCGTACGTCGCGTTGTCGTACGCGTTTGCGAACTGCGGCGCGTACGTCGACATTGCGGAGGGCGCGTCGCTCGACGCTCCGCTGCAGCTGGTTTGGATGCCGCAGCCCGCGATCACGAGCGCGGTCTTTCCGCACGTCGTCGTGCGCGTGCGGACCGGCGCCCGCGCGACGATCGTCGAGCGGCATCTCGGCGACGACGACGCGTTCGTCTCGGGCATCGTCGAGATCGACGTGGCACCCGGTGCACGCCTGGATTACGTCGTCCTCTCGCGTATCGACGGCGGCAAGCGAACCGCGTTCACGCGCGTCGCGCGCGTCGGCGCGGGGGCGACGATGGGCTGGCACGTCGCCGAGCTCGGCGGGGCGCTCGGCCGCAGCGTGCTGCGGACGCGGCTCGTCGGCGAAGGCGCCGCCGTCGAGAGCGACGCCTTATACTTCACGCGCGGCTTCGAACACGTCGACGCGTATGCCGAAACCGTTCACGCGGTCGCGAACACGCGCTCGCGGGC
>CAZZUZ010000119.1:0-7751 GCA_964657315.1 Vulcanimicrobiota bacterium | reverse complement strand
GAACGCACCGTCGTCCCAGAGCGCGAGCGCGATCCCGGAAGCGACGAGCGCGGCGAGCTCGCGGCGCTCGACCGGGCCGAGGACGAGGATCGGGCGTTCGATCCCCGCCGCGCGTAACGCGAACGCCTCGTCCGCGCGATAGACGCAAAATCCGTCGACTTGCGCCGCGATCGCGCGCGCGACGGGGACGAGCCCGTGACCGTACGCGTCGGCCTTCACGACGGCGTAGTATCCGGCGGGCGCGATCGCCGCGCGCATCGTCGCGACGTTCGCGCGAATCGCCGCGAGGTCGATCGCGAGCCGCGCGATCATGCCGACTCGAAGCGCCTCACGACGTACGCGACGGGGATGCCGAAAAAGACGACGTGCGCGATCGTTCCGATCAGCACCGACGTCGGCGTCGGCAGGCTGTAGACGTTCGCCGCGACCTCGACGATCTGCATCGCCGTCATCACGAGCAGTCCGTAGACGGTCCCCGAGAGCAGCGGTCGCGCGCGAACTTGCGGCGTCGTCGCGGCGAGATACGCGTATCCGATCCCCCACCCGAGGCTCACGGCGACGTGCGCCGCGATGCCGATCCCGACGGCCGACGGCATCGTGTAGGCCGCCTTCCCGACGAGCGCCGACGCGACGAAGGCGTAGAATCCGTCGAAATTCGTCGCGTGCGCGATCTCGACGGTCGCGATCAGGAGAAAAAAATCGATGAGGACGGCGCCCGCGAGCCCCGCGGCGATCCCGCCGCGCAGGATCCGGGCGACGGGAACGACGCGTTGCTGCATGCGGACGGAATTCGACGCCAAGTGTGATCCGTTCCGTTCGATCGAGCCTAAACTCTCGAGGCCGCGCGGACGACGCGTTGGACGTGGCCACGATCACAGAAGAACGTCGAAAAACTTCGCGCGGGCCCGTGACGCCCGCGGGCATCCGCCCGCGCGACCGCGCGAATCCGTTCTATACGCTCGTGGCCTACGTCGGGCTCGTTCTCGGCAGCTACGTGACGGCGGTCTCGCTCTTCGCGTTCGCCCATACGCTCGCGGGGACGTTCGCGGCGCTCGTCCTGGGCGTCGACATGGAGCCCGCACTCGTGTTCATCTTCACGGCGTTCGGGATCATCGGGCTCCTCGTGCCGCTCTTCAACGGCGATACGAACGGCGCGACGAAGCGCTTCTGCGTCATGTCGATCGCGATGACGATCGCGTACGCGATCCTGCGGAGCGACGGATACGCGTGGGCCGACTATCCGATCGACGCGTCGATGGACTACCTGCTCCCCAAGCTCCACGTCCTGATGAACAAGTAACGACCGATCGTCGTCGGCCGACTCGCGTGCGCGACGCCGCCACGTCGGAGGTCCGCGGGTTCGACGGATGCATAACGGTGCCGAACGAATCGGCGGCAACGGTCGGCAAGTAAAGCAGGGACGCGGAACGAATGCCGCGCGATGACGAGACGATTTTGGCTCTACGTCCTTTTGTGCATTTCCATCTCGGCGATTCCGGTTCGCATCTCGGCGGGAACCACGGGCGGCGCGATCGGTCGCGTGCTCGACGAGACCTCGCACGCGCCCGTCGCCGGCGCCCGCGTGACCGTGACGTCGCCGTCGCAGACCGCGTCGAGTACGACGGATGCCGCGGGGAATTTTCGCTTTCTCTCGCTCGTCCCCGATACGTACACGATCGCGGTCGAACGCGAAGGGTTCGAGCCGAGCTCGCAGCCGGGCGTCTCGATCATCGCCGACCAGACGCAAACGCTCGCACTGCAGATCGTCAAAACGCTCAAGACGATCGGCAGGGTCTCCGCGCGCGGCGCGACGAGTCTCGTCAAACCGGGGACGACGAGCGACGTCTACTCGATCAATGCCGCGGGCGCCGAAGCCGCGCAGGCGCTCGGCGGTCCGGGAAGCCTCAATAGTTCGTACGGCGCGATCGCGTCGGTGCCGGGGACGGTCGTGCAACAGGGCCAGCAGGGTTGGTACCAGACGCTGAGCATCCGCGGCGGCGACATCGACCAAGTCGGCTACGAACTCGACGGCATTCCGGCGAACCGCGTTTACGACAACGCGCCGCAGACGATGCTCTCGAGCCTCGGCCAGCAAGAACTCCAGGTCTATACGGGCGGAACGCCGGCCTCGGCGGACGCGTCGGGGATCGCGGGCTACGTGAATCAGGTCGTCAAGTCCGGGACGTATCCGGGATTCGCGACGCTCGATCTCGGTCTCGGCAGTCCCGCGTACTATCACAAGGCGTCGTTCGAAGCGGGCGGCGCGACGAAGAATCGCCTCTTCTCGTACTACGTCGGCTTCGCGGGCGTCAACGAAGATTACCGGTATGCGGATCAGTTCAACGGCGTGAGCGATCCGCAGTTGTTCTATCCGGTCTATTTTCCCGAGGGACATTTCAATCTCTACGACGGGACGCCCGGCACCTCGAACTTCGCGCCCGGGTCGACCTACGCGATCTCGAACACGACCGATCGCGAGAACGTCGCGAACCTGCACTTCGCGATCCCGCACAAGAACGGTCTCCGCGACGACGTCCAACTGCTCTACCTCACGAGCGAGATGGTCGCGAAGTACTACAGCAGCGTCGACGATCAGGGCGGCCTCGCGAACGTCTCGCAGGCGACGGGCGGCACGGGTCAGGCGTACTGGCACGACGGCTACACCTATAACGGCGCGCTCTTCACCACGCCCTCCGTCGGCGCCATCACGCCCGCGTATTTTCCGAACAGCCCGACCAATCGCGCGTTCGGCGCGCCGCTCTCCGACGACGCACGCGACTATTCCGATAACGGCGTCGCCGTCACGAAGCTCCAATACCAACACGCCTTCGACGAAAAATCGTACCTGCGGCTCTTCGGCTACACGGAATACTCGAATTGGTTCATCGGCGGTCCGGCCAACCAGCAATTCACCGGATATTACGGCGCGGAGCTCAACGATTACGAGTTGCCGAGCCACACGTTCGGTCTCAACGCGAGTTATTCGAATCAACTCTCCGACAAGCACCTGCTCCAGATCACCGGTTCCTATACGGCGGCGCAGGTCCAGCGCCGTTTCTCGTACGGATTCTCGGGGAATTCGCTCGGTCACACGTTCGCGAACTACGTCGGGACGAACGGCCTCTGCTACGATCCGACGGCGGGGACGCAGACGAGTTGCTTCGGTTCGGGCACGTCGGGCGTCGGGCTCCCGGGCGATCTTCCCAATTCGTCCGCATACGCGGGCGATCTCGCGAGCATCGCGACGACGCTCGCGACGAACGCGCCCGCGGGTTCGCCCGCGGCGATCGCGTCGGCGCGCTGGCTCGCGACCGATAACGGCTACGTCAACTCGCGGCTCAACAAAGTCTCGCCCGCGTTCACGGCGGGTTCGATCACCGATCAGTGGCATCCGAACGCGCGCGTGACGGTGAACGTCGGCGCGCGCTTCGAGAATTACGACGACCGTCTCGCCGACACGACGGGCGACGCCGCGCGCGCCTTCTGGTTCGCCGCGTACAATAACGAGAATTGCTACAAGCTCGGTGCGGCGTTACCGCAGGCACTCTCGATCGGCGGCGTCGACCCGGTTACGAAGCTCCCGATCGTCGGGTCCTCCGCGGCGGTCTGCAAGGACGTGTTCGGCACGGGTTCGCGGCCGGCGAATCTCGTGAACCAACAGGCGAACAACGTCACGGCGAGCATCCTCGAGCCGCGGCTCGGCGCGACGTACACGCTCAGCCCCTATTCCGTGTTACGCGCGTCGTACGGCGTCTACGCGCGCGCCGTCAACACGTCGTGGCTGCAGTACGATGCCGTCAATTCCGATCTCGCGAGCTTCATCGGCGGCTTCTTCCTGACGAACGGCTACAACACGCCCGTCCACGACCTCCGACCGGACACGTCGAATAACTTCGATTTCTCGCTCGAACATCAAGTGAAGGGGACCGATCTCTCGTTCAAGCTGACGCCGTTCTATCGCGCGACGAAAAACCAACTCCAACCCGTTCCGATCGGCGTCGGCGGGACGGTCTCCGGATTCAACGTCGGCCAACAGACCTCGCAAGGGATCGAACTCGCGGTCCGCAAGGGCGACTTCGCGCGCGACGGGTTCGCCGCGCAGCTCGCGTATACGTACACGCGAAGCCGGATCAAATACAAGGATTTTCCGTCGGGGACCAACGTCATCGACGGGCTCAACCAATACATCCAAGAATACAATTCGTACACGTCGGCTTGCGCGAAGATCACGGCGCGGAACTCGGCGTCGTGCGGCATCGCGGTCGGTACCGCGAATCCGAACGCCTCGGCGACGTTCGCGAGCGCCAACGCGGGTGCCGCGCCGATCCGCAATCCGTACTACGATCTCGCGGCCCAGCCGCTCTTCGATCGAAACGGCAGCTACACGACCTACGATCAGATCCCGCAAGTGTTCACGGGCGAGAACGGTTACGAAACGCCCGACGTCCTCTCGATGATCCTCAACTACAAGCACGGCAAGTTCAGCATCACGCCGACGTTCACGTTCAGCTCGGGCGCGAAATACGGGTCGCCGCTCGCGTATCCGGGTTACGTTCCGACGGGGTGCACGCAACTCGGCGCGACGGGTGCCGACGGAATCGGGACCGCGAATCCGCGAACGTGTAGTGGCAAGAGCGCCGTGAGCACTCTCGGGTTTCTCATGATCCCCGACGCCTTCACGGGTCGCTTCGACAATCTCGGTGCGTTCCAACAACCCGCGCGCTTCACGATGAGCGTCTCGTCGTCGTACGCCGTCACGAAAAACGTGAAGCTCGACGTCGCGCTCACGAGCCTCGTCGACACGTGCTTCCAACGCGGCTACGCGTGGGACGACTCGCACATCTGCGTCTACTCGCAGCTGCCGTCGGGCGGTGCGGGACTCGGACCCTCGGGCAACTTTCTCCCGCTCGCCGGGACGCCGGTCCAATTCAAGTACCCCTACGGCGTGTTCAACAACAACCTCAACACCGGGTTCGAAGGCACGACGATCCCGCTCCAAGCCGCCTTCGACGTGCAGATCAAGCTCTAGCGGTGCGTCCCGCACGCGCGGAGCGAGGTGGGGACGACGGTCACGCGTCGTCCTCGTAGTGTCCGACGGTCACGACGTTGCCTGCGGGATCTTCGAGGGCCGCGAGTTCGACGACGCCCGGGATCGTGAACGGGTCCATGACGAGTCGACCGCCGAGTTCGACGGCGAGCGCGATCGTCGCGCGCAGATCGTCGACGGCGATCGTGCACTCGAATCCCGTCGCGCGCGTCCCGCGGACGATCGCCCGTCGCTCTTGAATCGCGGCGACCACGCGCTCGGTGCCGGCCGTCTCCGCCCGAAAGAATCCGGGCGGTCCCCAGGGTTCGAAATGCCAACCGAAGAGCCGTTCGTAGAACGTCCGCGAGCGGGCGACGTCGTCCGCGTTGATCGCGAAGTGGGCGAGCGTTCCGTGCGGGATCCTGGCCATGCCGGCTCGTTCGAATCGGCGGAGACCTCCCCTTGCACTCCCTCGGTACGTCTGCTAACATCAGCGGGGTTGGCAGTGGTCTGCCACGAGTGCTAATACCCCTCAAGAAACGAGTTGGAGGCATCTTTCACGTGAATCTCAGGCCTTTGGGCGATCGTTTGGTCGTCGAACACGTCGAGCAGTCGGAAAAGACTTCGGGCGGCGTTTTCCTGCCCGACACCGCCAAGGAGAAGCCCCAAGAGGGCGTCGTCCTCGCGATCGGGACCGGCCGCACGCTCGACAACGGCACGAAGCTCGCCATGGACGTCCATGTCGGCGACAAGATCATTTACTCGAAGTACAGCGGCTCCGAAGTAAAGGTCGAAGGTAAAGAATTTCTCATCATCTCGGAAAAAGACGTCCTCGCGGTCTTTACCGACGCTAAAGTTCCGGCGGGAGTCTAAGGACCGATATGGCTGCTAAAGAACTCGTATTCGACGAACAAGCCCGCCGCTCGCTCGAGCGCGGCGCGAACATCCTGGCCGACGCGGTCAAGGTGACGCTCGGACCCAAGGGCCGTAACGTGGTCCTCGACAAAAAATTCGGCTCGCCGACGATCACGAACGACGGCGTGACGATCGCGAAGGAAATCGAGCTCCCGAACACCTTCGAGAACATGGGCGCGCAGCTCGTCAAGGAAGTCGCTTCGAAGACGAACGACATCGCGGGCGACGGCACCACGACCGCGACCGTGCTCGCGCAGGCGATCATCCGCGAAGGTCTCCGCAACGTGACCGCGGGTTCCAACCCGCTGCTCATCAAGCGCGGCATCGACAAGGCCGTCGAGACGGCCGTCGCCGAGATGGAAAAGCTCGTGCAAAAGGTCGATTCGCCCGAGAAGATCGCGCAAGTCGCGTCCATCTCCGCGAACGATAAGGAGATCGGCGCGCTGATTTCCGAAGCGATGCAGGCCGTCGGCAAAGACGGCGTCATCACGGTCGAAGAATCGAAGTCGACGAAGACCGACGTCGAGACCAAAGACGGCATGCAGTTCGACAAGGGCTACATCTCGCCGTACATGGTCACCGACTCGGAGCGCATGGAAGCGACGCTGACCGATCCGTTCATCCTCGTCACGGAGCGCAAGATCTCGGCGATCGCCGACATCCTGCCGCTGCTCGAGAAGATCGTCCAGGTTCAGAAGCCGCTCGTGCTCATCGCGGAAGACGTCGAAGGCGAAGCGCTCGCGACGCTCGTCGTCAACAAACTGCGCGGCACGTTCACGACCGTCGCCGTCAAGGCGCCGGGCTTCGGCGACCGTCGCAAGGAGATGCTCAAGGACATCGCCGCGCTCACCGGCGCGACCGTGATCTCCGAAGAGCTCGGCCTCAAGCTCGACAAGGTCACGCCCGATCTCCTCGGTCAGGCGAAGACGGTCAAGGTCACCAAAGAAGAGACGACGATCGTCGACGGCAAGGGCAAGCCCGACGCCATCAAGGGTCGCATCGAGATGATCAAGCGTCAGATCGAAGAGACCGACAGCGACTTCGATCGCGAAAAGCTGCAGGAGCGTCTCGCGAAGCTCTCGGGCGGCGTCGCGGTCATCCAAGTCGGCGCGGCGACCGAAACCGAGCTCAAAGAGAAAAAGCACCGCATCGAAGATGCCCTCTCGGCGACCCGCGCGGCCGTTCAGGAAGGCATGATCCCGGGCGGCGGTTCCTCGCTCATCCACGCGCTCAAGGCCCTCGAAGCCTATAAGCCCGCGGAGAATAACGGGAGCAAGCACACGGCGATCGACGAGAAGGTCGGCGTCGACATCATCCGTCGCGCGCTCGAAGAACCGCTCCGCCAGATTGCGGAGAATGCGGGCTTCGAGGGTTCGGTCGAAGTGCAGCGCGTGAAATCGTCGAATCCGGGTCAGGGATTCGACGCGATGTCGGGCGACCTCGTGGACATGATCGGCGCCGGCATCGTCGAGCCGTTCAAAGTCACGCGCTCGGCCCTGCAGAACGCGGCGTCGATCGGTTCGCTGATCCTCACCACGGAGACGCTCATCGCCGACAAGCCCGAACCGAAGGGCCAGAACGGCAACGGCGGAGCCCCGGGCGGGATGGGTGGAATGGGCGGCGGCTACGACATGATGTGATTTTCGCGCGGCGGGCGGCGCCGGGCTGGGTTGCCGGGGGGGCTGATGTGCTTTCGCACACTTCGCCTCCCCGGCGCCTTGCCCGGCACCACCCGCCGCACGAAAATCGTGCCGGGGGCGATGCGTTGCGTGCGCGTCGCCGTTCGGTGTGGAATGTCGGGGTACGGCTA
>CAZZUZ010000118.1:0-7756 GCA_964657315.1 Vulcanimicrobiota bacterium | reverse complement strand
CTGAAGAGCACGCGCAGTTCCGGCGCGACCTCGGCTGCGTACCGGGCGAACGCCGCGTGTTCGTTCGCGTTGTTGCGCGAACCCGACGGCGCGATGCCTCGGCCCGCGAGCTCGTACGCGAGCGCGTAGACCGGCACCGCGGCGGACGCGATGCGGATGCGCACGCCGCTCGCGCGCGCCATTTCGCCCGCGTGACCGAGAAGTCCGTAGCCCGTGACGTCGGTCGCGGCGTGCGCTCCCGCCGCGAGCATCGCCTGCGACGCCGCGCCATTGAGCCGCGTCATCCACTGCACCGCACCCGCCATCCGGTCGGCGGCGATCGCGTCTCGCTTGAGCGCGGTCGCGAGCACGCCCGTTCCGACGGGTTTGGTCAATACGAGCACGTCGCCCGGGCGCGCGCCCGCGTTGCTCACGATGCGATCGGGGTGCACGCGGCCCGTCACGGACATGCCGTACGTCGGCTCGTCCGCTTCGATCGTATGACCGCCGACGATCGCGACGCCCGCCGTTGCGGCGACGGCCGCACCGCCCGCGACGACCCGCGCGAATACTTCGGTCCCGAAGCGTTTGATCGGGAAGGCACAGATATTGAGCGCGGTCATCGGCGTGCCGCCCATGGCGTAGACGTCCGAGAGGGCGTTAGTCGCCGCGATGCGCCCGAAATCGTACGGGTCGTCGACGATGGGCGTGAAAAAATCGACCGTCTGCACGATCGCGAGATCGTCGCTCACGCGATAGACGCCCGCGTCGTCGCTCGTGCCGAATCCGATCAAGACGTTCGGATCGGTCGTGGGCGGTAAGCCGCGCAAGACTTGCGCGAGGTCGGCGGCGCCGACTTTACTGGCTCAACCGCCGCCGGTTGCGATCGCCGTGAGGCGAACGCGTTCTGCGGAACTCACGCTACTTTCTCTGCGACTTGCTCACATCCCAGTGGAACGTCATTTCCGCGACCGGGATCTTCTGCGCGTCGTGCAGTTCGACGTCGACGCGCATCACGACTTTGCCGGCGTCGTCGATGCTCTTGGCGAGCGCTTTCGCGTCCCCCGCGACGCGTGCTTCGGCGACGATCGCGCCGCGGGCCGTCTTCGTGTACTTGACGGTCGCTTCGGAAACGACGACTCGCAGCTGTAGGATCTTCTGTCCGAAGGCACCCGCGATCGCAGCTCCGGACGCCGTGTCCGCGAGCGCGAAGAGCGCGCCCGCGTGCTGCGAGCCGATGTGGTTCGTATTGTGCTTCGCATCGGGCAGCGTGGCCGTCGCCGCGCCGGCGGACACGTCGTCGAGTTCGATGCCCAGGTGCCTGGCGAGCGGTACGGTCGAGCCCATCTGCTGCTTGATTGCGGCGAAAACCATCTTGTCGAACATTTTCCTCGCTCTGCGCCTTCGGCGCTTCGCTCACCTATTCGCGCGGGCCGACGCCTTGCGGCGGCTGCCTCGCACGTGGAGGTTCTGTGACCCTTCGGACACGCGAGTGGGGAAGTGGGCGGGCCGACCCGCCTCCGATCGGGAAATTCCAAGCATGGCTGACCAGCTGCTCTTCATCCCCGGCCCCGTCACGTGTCCGCCCGACGTCCTCGCCGCAATGGCGCGAGCGACGTTCGATCATCGCGGACCCGAATTCGCGGCGCTCCTCGCACGCATCGAACACGGCATGAAACCGATCTTCGGAACGGCAGGCGACGTCGTCGTGCTCGGTTCGTCGGGAACGGGCGGCCTGGAAGCGGCCGTGGCCAACGCATTCTCGCCGGGCGACAAGGTCCTTTCGTGTCCCGTCGGCGTGTTCGGCAAGCGGCTCGCGAGCATCGCGAAAACGTACGGCCTCGACGTCGAGATGCTCGAAACGCCGCTCGGCGCCGCGGTCGACGCGAACGCTCTCGCGGCGCGCTTGGCCGCCGACACCGGGCACGAGATCGCCGGCATCTTGCTGACCCACAACGAGACGTCGACCGGCGTGCAGAACGACATGGCCGCGCTGTCGCGGGCCGTTGGCTCGCATCCGGCAACCGTGGTCGTCGATTCGGTCAGCGGCCTCGGCGCTTCGGACTTCGCGATGGACGCCTGGAACTTCGATATCGTCGTCACCGCGTCACAAAAGGCACTCGCGGTTCCGCCGGGCCTCGCGATGCTCGCGATCGCGCAGCGCGGCTGGGAACGCATCGAGCGCGCAAAGGTGCCGCGCTTCTATTTCGATCTGCTCAAGGCGCGCGAGTTCGCGGCACAGGGCCAGACGCCGTGGACGCCGCCCGTGTCGCTCATGGTGGCGCTCGACGTCGCGCTCGGCAACTTCGCGGTCGAAGGCGCGACCAACGTCCACGTGCGCCACGCGACGTACGCGAGAGCGATCCGCGCGTACGCGCGCGCGTCGGGTATCGAGCTGTTCTCGCACGACGGCGCGCATTCGGTGACCGTCGTCGCGATGAGGCTTCCCGCGGGCCTCGAGGCTTCGAAGATTCGCGCGGCGCTGCGCGAACGGTTCGGCATCGTGATCGGCGGCGGTCAAGCCGAACTCAAAGGCAAGATTTTGCGCATGGGGACGATGGGCGATCTGACGCACGCAAACGTGCTCGGCGCGCTCGAAGCGCTCACGACGGTCCTGCGCGAGCAGGGCTTCGACACGCATCCGACCGCCGGCGTCGACGCGGCTCGCGCCGAGATCGCGAACGCCTTCGCCGTCGTCGCCCTCTAGCAACTCCTAGTTAGCGGCTAACCCGTCGGCAACGCGCTCGGAGCCGGAGCCGGCGACTGCGGCGCCGCGGGGAGCGGCGAAGGCGCGGGAGGCGCGACCGGAAGGGGCGCGGGCGTAGACGAGGCGGGCGCGGGCGAACCTGCCGGAGGGGTGCGGCGCAAGCTTCCGCCGCCGACGGGCAGTTCGCGCTGGCGGACGAACGCGAGCCCGGTGCCCGGGACGTAGAGCAGGCCGCCGCGGCCGCGGGCGACGTCGATGCCCTTGGCCTTCGCATCGTCTTCTTCGAGCAGCGTCACGTACGCGCAGCCGACGAACGCCCGGTACGCCTTGGCTTCGGGCGAATTCTGCGCGGCACGGCGCGCCGCGTCTTGTTCGGGCGTGCGTGCGGGCGGTTCGGGCGCCGACTGCGCCGTCACGACGCCGCCGTCGACGGGCGGTTCGCCGCCGGCTCCGCCCGCCGAGCCGCCGACGCCCGGACCGCCCGATCCGCCGCCGTTGCGGCGTCCGCGGCCGCCGCCGTTCGCATCGCCGCCCGCGCCGCCGGCGGGACGGTTGAATTTCGGGCGCAACACGAGATAGTACGGTACCGTAGCACCCGCGGCCGTCTTCTGCGCCGTAATGGTGAGGTCGGGCACGTCGGCGGCCTTGGCGCCCGCTTCGTATGCCGCGACGTAGGCGTGCAACCCGTCGTACACGGGCGTGGCGAGGTCTCGTGCGGGTGCGTCGCAGGTGTCGCGCGAGGATGCGAGCGAGAGCGGGTCGGTTCCCGGCGGCGGCGGATTCGAGGTGAAACGGATGCGGCGCGGGGCGGCACTGCCGCTTGGCTCCGGCTGCGGCGTCGCCTGCGCGACGCGCGTGCCGCGGCCCTTGAACGCAGGCCCGGGCGCCGGTCCGCCGATCGCGACCGCATACGATGCGAAGATCGTACGCGGCGTCAGCGGGTTCGCCGCGGTGACGAAGCTCGTACCGTTCGAGAGCGGCAGCGGCCGCGCGTACGTGTCCGTCGCGAGGACGCCCGCGTACGTGTCGAACGCGTTGTTTTCGAACAGCGTCACCTGGCCCGGACCGAACTTGTGCGAGATGCCGAAACTCATGTTGATATACGGCCCGAGATTCTGCTGATTGTTCGCTCCGACGTACTGGGCGTTGGCGAGCAGTTCGATGCCGCTGCGCGGGAGGAGCGCGTCGACCGCGACGTTGCCTTTGTGAATCGGGCGATTGGGAAGCTGCGCGCCGACGACCGTCGTCGACGGGCCGTCGCCGAGCCGGCCGCCCGCGGCTTCGAGCACGGCGAGGTTGAGCGAGTACGAGGGCAGCAGCGAAACGTACGGTGAGAGTTCGAACCGGCCGTTCGCGTTGAAGCCTTGATACAGACGCCGCGTGCCGGCGATCGATTCGTTGACGTAGACCGCCGGGGTCAGCGCGTCCGTGCCGCAGACCGTCGGCGAACGGTAGGCGGCGTAGACCGATTGCAGATAGCCCGCGCCCGCACTCGTGAAGTACGACGCGGGCTCTTCGATGAGCGCGTTGACGAGCTGACCGCTCTGCAGCTGGGAGTAGGCCGCGAGCGAGACCGACGCCCCGCCGTTGAATTGATGCGCCCACGTCGCGTTGATCGCGGTCGCCGATTGTTTTTGACCATTACCGGTATCGCCGGGACCCGAGACGACGGCCGTCTGCGCGTCGCAGTTGAAGCGCGACGAGACGGGATCCGAGAACGAGCGCAGCGCGCCGAGGTTGGGCTGCGAACTGCCGACGTTGGCCGATAGCGCGAACGTGTCATGCGCGGCGGGACGCCACGTCGCGCTCATGCCGGCGAGGAACGAACCGCCGACCCCGCTCGTGTCCGCGAACGACAGCGACGGCGTGAGCGTGAGCTTGTCGTTGGATTTGATCGTATCGCTGAACGCGTATCGCGTCGACGAGGCGGCGTTGGTGAACGCGGTGACGTACTGCGAGCCCGCCGTCGGAAGGTTCGCATCGATCGCGGCGTAGGTGTTGCCCGTAAAGTTGAACGTGTGATTGCCCTGGGCGAGCGACGCCGAATAGGCGATTCCGCGCGTGACCGTGTCGCTGAGGGTCTGCGACGGATCGAGCGTCGGCACGTACGAGTTTGGATCGGTGGGATCGGCCGCATCGCCGCTCAGCGCGAGGACGTAACGGCTGAGATCGTTCGTATTCTGCGTTCCGGAATTCGCGTAAGCCGAGAAATTCGTCTGTACGTTGCCGACGAGCGACTGCAGCGTGGCGTACGCGAGCCCGTACCGACCCGACGTGTAGTTGTTGGGACCCGAACCGCAGGGCAGCACGGTGACGTCCTGCGCGCAGATCTGATACGCCTCGCGGTTGGTATCGAGCGCCGAAGCGGTGACGCTCGTGCGTTCGTCGGCGAACGTGTAGCGCAGTTTGACCAGATCGCTCTCGGTCTTCGAGTCGCCGCCGTGATCGTAGGTAAGGCCGCTCTGATCTTCGTAGTCGCGGAACGTCAGCGGGCTGTTAGACGTGCGGTCCGTGTGCTCGAGAACGAATCCGAGCCGGTCGACCGACCCCGTCGCGGCCAATGAGTAATTGTTGCGATCGTACGTCCCCATCGCGCCGTTCGCGCGCAGCTGCAGCGCCTGCGTCGGCTGTAGCGTCGAAAAGTTGACGCCGCCCGCGAGGCCGCCCGCCGTCGGCGAGAAGCTCACCGAAGATCCGGAGAAGAGGTCGCTGCCGATGCCACGCAAGTTGCCGGCCGAGCCCGGCGCGGAGAGCGGAATGCCGTCGAGCGTGAGCGACGTCTGCGACTCGTCTTGATTGTTGAGCGAGATGTTGAGCACGCTGTTGGGGTCGGTCGCATCGGTCGTCACGGAGACGCCCGCGAGTTTGTCGAGGGCGTCGGTGAGCGAATCCGAGAGCCGGCGCAGCGGACTGTCGGCCGAGATGTCCGTCGTCGTAATCGAGATGGGCGAGACCGCTTTGACGACGCCGATCGTCCGCAAACCGGACGTGTTGGTCGAGACGGCCGAGTTGGACGTCGAGGCTTGCGTCCCGCCCGAAGGTGTTTCGGGGCGTTTCGAGAGCCGGATGCTCACGTTGACCGCACGGTCGGGCAGCACGTCGAACTCGCGCGTGTTCGCGCCGTTGTAGCCGCGCAGCTGCAGGCGGATGCGGTAGATGCCGATGGGCACGTCGGAAAACGTGATCGCGCCCGACGCGGTCGTCAGCGCGTTGGCGTTTTGGGCGCCTAGCAAGAACGTGCGCACGTTTCCCAGCGGCTTGTCCGTCGAAGCGTCGACGACTTTGAGTACGATCTCACCCGTGCTGCTCTGCGCGAACGCGGAAAGGGGCGAGCCGATCAGGACGACGGCGAATAGAGAGACGACGATGCGGCGGGACACCCTGGCAGCCTAGCCCACGAATCTTCGGGAATGCTGGGCATTTCGGAGATTCGCGGGCCGTGCCGCCGCTTTCTCACGCGATTCTTACGTGAGGCCTCGCATCACCGGTCGATCATCGCCATGCCTTCGGGCGTATAGCGGTCGCCCGCGACCCGGTCCTTGAGTCCGTCGAGGTCGCGAAGGTCGGCGTCGTCGAGGCGAACGTTCGCCGCGCCGGCGTTGTCTTCGAGATACGCCACGCGCTTGGTTCCGGGAATAGGAACGATGTCGTCACCCTGCGCGAGCGTCCACGCGAGCGCGATCTGCGCGGGCGTCGCGCCTCTGCGTTTCGCGACGTTCTCGACGACGTCGACGAGCGCGCGGTTCTTGGCCGCGTTCTCTTCGGAGAAGCGCGGGTTGGTCTTGCGGAAATCGTCCGAGCCGAGCTGCTTCGTATCGAGCGCACCGGTCAAAAATCCGCGTCCGAGCGGACTATACGGTACGAAACCGATCCCGAGTTCGCGCAGGACCGGAAAGAGGCTCTCCACGTCGCGCTCCCAGAGCGAATATTCGCTCTGCAGCGCCGTGATGGGATGCGTCCGGTGCGCGCGGCGCAGGTGGTCTTCGCCGACTTCGGAGAGGCCGAGGTAGCGTACTTTGCCTTCTTCGACGAGCTCGGCCATGGCGCCGACGGTCTCTTCGATCGGAACGCTCGGGTCGCGCCGGTGCTGATAGTAGAGATCGATTACGTCGGTCTGTAGGCGTCGCAGCGATGCTTCCGCCACGCGCCTGACGTTTTCGGGCGAGCCGTCGACGCCGCGCACGCCGTTCGTGGTCTTGAAGCCGAACTTCGTCGCGATTTTGACGCCGTCGCGCTTGCCCGCGAGCGCCTTGCCGACGAGCTCTTCGTTCGTGAACGGACCGTAGATTTCGGCGGTATCGAGAAAGTCGATGCCGAGTTCGAGCGCGCGATGGATCGTCGCGATGCCCGACTGCTCGTCGCCTGCGCCGTAGGCCCACGTCATGCCCATGCAGCCCAGGCCCAATTCCGACACTTCGAGTCCTTGCTTTCCGAGTTTGCGTTTTTGCATGCCTAGAGTGTACCCCGGGCTCGCTTCGAAGCACTCGGACGCCGCGGTCAGACGTGATGCCGGTCGAAGAGCGCGTCGGCGAACGGGCGGACGTAGTCGGGCAAACGATCGCGCATACCGTCGTCGAGTCGGCCGTTCGGCGCGACAATCAGCGACACGAGATACGACCTGTGCAGGTCGTCGTGCAAGTCGTTCGGGAGCGGAAAGAAGAGCGCGACGTAGAGCGCTACCCAGACGAAGAGCAGCGCCTTGAGCAATCCGACGCACGCGCCGCCGATGCCGTTGACGAGATTGATGAGGGGCAGCTTCGCGACGTTCGAGAGCACGAGGCCCAGCGCCATGACCAGCAGATAGGCGACCAATGCGAAGGCGAACATGCCTACGATGTGCGCGGAGCCGGCTTTGAGGTGCGTGATGCCTTCGACCGCGCCGTCGAGGCCGCCCGAATAGCAGATCGCCGCAACGACACCCGCGGCGAGCGCGAGCGTTCCCATGAGTTCGCCGATCAGTCCTCGGCGAAAGCCCATGAAGGCGCCGAGGCCGAGGACGATCGAGACGACGGCGTCGGGCCAGCCCACGTCAGTCACGTACCGTCGCGTCGCAGCGTTCGCGCAGCGACG